>CATPAX010000001.1 GCA_955652215.1 uncultured Solirubrobacteraceae bacterium
TCGCTGATTAGCTCGCGTGACCGGCGCCCCGGATGCGGTGAGAGGTCGAGCGGTCGCAGCGCCTCGCCCTCAACGCCACCGACTGGCGCGATCGCAGAGGCGTCGACGCGGGCGCCGAGCGATGCGATCGCCTCGCCGGCGCGTTGCGCGTCGGGCACGGCGTCGAGAAACGCAAGGGCGTACTTCAGCCAGTAGCCGCCAGGTTGCTCGGCTGTGTCGATCGAGCGCCAGCACCAGTCGGTGGCGCGCGCGAGCCAATCGTCGTCGCCGACGCCGTCGGCATGGAGGACCGCCGCCAGTCCGAGCGTCAGCATCGATGCCGGCTGCGGGGTGTACCACGGCGCGTGCGGGTACTGATCGAACCCGGGCAGCACCACCGGGATGCCGCCATCGGGCCCTGCGATCTGAGCGATCCAAGCGCGCGCGTCGCGGGCCAGCTCGCTGTCCGCTGCGCCGGCTTCGGTGAGAATCTCTAGCGCGTACAGCGTTGGCGACGGCTGGCTGGCCGGGCCACGCAGATCGGGCTCCAGCGCGTGGCCGAACCCACCGTCCGCGTTTCGGTAGCCACGCAGCGCGTCGATGATCGGCTCGGCGCGCCCGTCTTTGAACAGCAGTGCGTACCGGTGACGGTCCACGAGACGGGCGGCCGACCAGATGAAATTTTCGGCACCGGCGTGATCGATTGACATACCCACACGCTACGCGGCGGTGGGCGTGCGGTCTTTGAGAAATCGGACAGGCGAGATTCCGGCCAGACGTGTGACCTCGACGGTCATGTGGGCCTGATCGGCATAACCCGCGTCGAGCGCCAGTTCGGCCAGCGGCGCGGGCGCAAGCGCCTGCAGCCGGCGGAAGCGCAGCACCCGCGCCAGCATCTTCGGTCCGTACCCCGCCGCATCGCAGACCCGGCGCTGCAACTGGCGTCCGCTCAGTCCCAGCTCGTCAGCGACGTCGGCCACCCGAGCACGGGGACGCCCCAGGGCGCTCACTGCCGCCCACATGAGCGGGTCAGGCTCGGTCACCCCACGCAGCCGCAACGCGCGCGGCAGCAGCACATGCGGGTCCGCGCCGGCCGCCAGCTCATCGAGCAGCGCCGCCGCCACATCACGGCCGAGCACGTCAGCGGCATCCGGCGCGGTGTCGCGCAGCTCCGTCGCCGGCAGGCCGAGAACGGCGCCCGCCGTTCCCGGCCGCAGGCGCGCCCCGACAATCCGCGAGCCCGGCCCGAGCGTCACTACACGAGCGGCGGTGTCAGGGCCTGCGACACTCAGCCGCTCGCCCGACCAAATCAAATCTACGCACGCGTCGGGCACGACACGCTGCTCCTGCCCAGCCGTCGTGATCTGCTCCCACGTGCACGCCACCACCGGCGAGGCGACGAGACGCTCGACGTAACTCACGACTCCAAACGCTATCCGCTCCCGGCCCGGCAATCCGCTCGCCGGGCCTTGGAGGCACTTACGGTTCTAATTGCCAGAAGCCCCTAGGCATTGCTAGAACCTCGAGTACTGTGCCCGACGCTGTGTGCTCGATCTGAGGCCTCGCCGACGCGTTTGCGCCACGGTCTCCTCCGAGGAGGTCGTACGTGGCAAGCCGGCGCCTGATGTCTATCTGGAGGCGGCGCGCCTCGTCGGGGTGGAACCGAGCCGCTGCGTGGCGCTCGAGGACTCGAGCGACGAGCTGCGGGCCGCAGTCGCTGCTGGGATGGCTGTGATCGCCGTGCCCAACCCCCACTATCCGCCCGATGACGTCGCGCTTGTGCTCGCCGCCGCGACCGTCGACACAGTGGGAGTGCTCACGCCGGAGCTCGTCGAGCGCGCCGGCCGCAGGTCCACGTAGCTGTGGAGCCGAAGGCAAGCACCGACGACTGATGCGGCGATCCGGTCGCGGGCCGATGAGCTGATCGCTCGGATGACGGCCGCGGAGAAGGCAGGGCAGCTCAGCCAGTATTTCTATTTCGGCTCCCAGCAGGGGACCGATGCCGCATCGAGCGATCTGGGTCAGCCCCCGGCCAGCCCGCTTCTGTTGAGGCGGCGCCTAAGCACGGGGAGGCTGGGTCGCTTCTGTTCGTCAACGACCCAGCGGAGATCAATCGCCTGCAACGGCTCGCCATTGAAGGCAACCGAAAAGCAGCGACAGCGGTACCGGGACGAGGAGAGCACGCCGCTGTTCCCGTTCGGGCACGGCCTCAGCTACTCGCGCTTTGAGTACAGCCGACTCATCCTCGACCGGGGCGCGATCACCCCGGGCGAGTCCCTGATCGTGTCGGCGGACGTCTTCAATGCTGGGGGACGGGAGGCGGACGAGGTGGTGCAGCTCTACATCCACCAGCGACACGGGTCAGCGTCGCGTCCTGTGCGCGAGCTCAAGGGGTTCCAACGAGTCAGCCTCGCGGCCGGGGAGAGGCGCACGGTGCAGTTCACGCTCGGGCCGGCGGAGCTGCGCTACTGGAGCGCGGCGGCGCGCGACTGGGTGATCGACGCCTCGGCCTTCGATGTCTGGATCGGCGGGGACTCGACGGCGGAGCTGTCGACAGCGTTTGACGTGTCCAGGCCGTAGGGCGCGGACGCACAGCATCGACGCGGCCGGTTGGTTGACGTCGCCGGGGGGTGGCCGCCAGTAGCGAAACGCTACTTTGCGATGCCCAGCGACGAACTCGAGGACGTCGGAGGTCAAACACCGTGAGCTTGGTCACCTGCCACATATCGATATCGCTCGACGGCTTCGTCGCGGGGCCGAAACAGAGCCTCGAGAACCCGATTGGCGAAGGCGGGATGCGTCTACATCGGTGGGTCTTCAACACAGCCAGTTGGCGTCATCAGCAGGGACTGACGGACGGCGAGCGCAACGCCGATTCCGACGTCGTGGAGGAGCTCACCAGGGACGTTGGCGCATACATCATGGGCCGCAAGATGTTTGGCGGCGGAGAAGGACCATGGGATCCGACCTGGACCGGATGGTGGGGGGAGGATCCGCCGTACCACGTTCCGGTGTTCGTGCTGACTCACCATCAGCGGGAGCCGCTGGTAATGCAGGGCGGCACCACGTTCAGGTTTGTCACTGACGGACCCGCCACCGCTCTCGAGGCTGCCCGCGCGGCAGCCGGCGAGAAGAACATCGCCATCGCGGGCGGTGCGAGCACGGTGCAGCAATACCTATCGTCCGGGCTCCTCGATGAGCTTTACCTGCACATCGTGCCTGTCGTTCTCGGGGCGGGCGAGCGACTTCTCGAAAACGTGGGCGATCCGACTCTGGAGCCCGTGAGCGTGATTGACTCCCCCTCGGTCACGCACATCAAGTACCGCGTCGGCCACTAGCCGCACGGGGCAAGGAGCTCGAGATGCGCAGGGTTGTGGTTGTGAACAACGTAACGCTCGATGGTGTGATGCAGGCGCCGGCCAGACCCGACGAGGACCCGCGCGGCGACTTCAAGCATGGTGGTTGGGCGCTGGGCAACGACGATGAGGTCACGGGCCGGGTGATGGGAGCGCGCATGGCGCAGCCCGGGGCGCTCATATTGGGGCGCAATACCTAGACGACTTCTATGCGGTCTGGCCCAAACGCACCGACAACCCGTTCACCGACAGACTGAACAGCGTCCAGAAGTACGTCGCCTCAAGGACGCTGACCGAGCCGCTCCCCTGGAGCAACTCAACTCTCCTTGAGGGCGACGCTGCGGACGCTGTAGCAGAGCTAAGCGGACAGCCCGGCGAGAACCTCGGCATCCTCGGCAGCGGCAAGCTGATCCAGTCGCTGATGCAACGCGATCTGATTGACGAGTGGGTGCTCCTGATCCATCCGCTCGTTCTCGGATCCGGACGGCGGCTCTTCGCCGAAGGGTCATCCGCCGCGCTCCGCCTGGTAGAGACGGTCCCCACCACCACCGGTGTGGTCATCGCGACATATCACCGCGCCAGCTGAGCCGAATGCGGCGGGTGCACCTGCCGTAGTGGCGTTCCTCTATCCAAGTCCGACCTTCGGCGCGTCCTAGCGCGAGCGCTCGCCGGCGTCCGCGAGACGCAGCGCGATCAGCTTCTGCACGAGCGGCTTCGGCAGGGGGCGGTCGACCGGGAAGTGCAGGGAGCTTTTGGTCATGGTGTAGCCCTCGAGCTCATCGGCAAGCTGCCCGAGCACCGAGCCGCTGAACGGCAGGTAGCTCAGGTGATTCTTGAATGCCGCGAAGCCGGCCACGGTCTGGCCGCGTACGCGGAACGCGGGAAGGCCGTAGGAGATCACCTCTTCGGCTTCCGGGACGATCTCAAGGATCGTGCGGCGCAGTGTCTGAAGTGCAGCCCGCTTCGGCTCATCGACGCCACGCAGGTACTCGTCAACCTCCTCAGCGGACACCACCCATCAGTCTAGACGCACCACTGGTCCGCCTGGCGCTAGAGAAGGCCATGGCGCGGAATCGACGGCCCCGCGAGTGTGCGATATCTCGTAACCCAACAGCAGGGCCCGCGACGTCGTAGGGAGGTCGTGGCAGTCCACGCGGCCGAACGTCTTAGCTCGTTACCGTTCCAGTGGTGGCTGAGTCGGTCGCGACGA
>CATPAX010000002.1 GCA_955652215.1 uncultured Solirubrobacteraceae bacterium
AACCCTGAGCAGGCACGACGCGGCGTACGCAGGGAACTGGGTGCCGCCCGAGATCGTCGAGGGATGCACCGACGGTCGTCCGTATCGCGGCCGCGGTGCCGCCGCGAGCTCGCGATCGAGCTCGACGATCCCCTCCAGGACTGGCACCAGCAGCGCGATCGCATCGACGCCCTGATCTGGCTCGATTCCTGCCGCCTCGTTCCCATGCGAGGACGACCTGTTCAGCGCGATCGCCCGAGCGCTCGAGGTCTCCCAGCTTCGGCTGGTCTCACCCGGGCAGAGCGAAAGCGTCTCCCGACGTGAGCAGTGGGAGATGGGAAACAACACTCTTGCCTTGGCCCCGGGCATCGTTGTCGCCTACGAGCACGACACCGCGACGAACTCCTGCCTTCAGGAATCCGGGATTGAGGCGCTGACGGTTCCCGGCTCTGAGCTGGCACGCGGCCATGGCGGCCCGCGGTGCATGAGCTGCCCGGTCGCCCGCGCCGCGGTTTCGTAGCGACGTCGCAGGCGCTAACCGGGTCGCCGTTCGCGGCTCGGCACGACGAGCACCGGGCATGGCGCGATGTGGAGGAGACGCTGAGTCTCGCTCCCCAGCAGAAGCCCGGCAAGCCCGGACCGGCCGTGGGTCCCAGCGACGATCAGATCGGCGCTCTTCTGGCGGGCGACGTCGGCCGTCTCGTGGGCCGGGCGAGCTCCGACGTCTCCCCTGATCTCGACTGACGCGGTGACGCCTGCGCTCGACAGATCCTGCGCGCGCCGTTCCAGATCCCTCGCGACCTCGTCCTCGTCCACGCGCCGCGGGGGTCCGACAGCGCCGGCTCCCTCAATCCGTTCGACTACGTGAACGATCGTGACCTCCGCGTTGCCGTCTTGCGCAAGCTGCTTGACCAGCGGGTACGCCTCGTCGGCGTGCTCTCCACCATCTGTCGCCCAAACGATTGCCTTGAACATGTGGACCTCGAGTGCCGTGCTTTCAGTAGGACACCGGCAAGCCCCGTCCCGCCGGCGCCCATACGTGCCGGGAGGATGAGGCCCAGGGTGCTATCCCTAGCAGAATCGCCCCCCCGACCGCAAGGGGGAGGAGCGCGCTCAATGCTTTGACGGCCGCTTCGCGCCGCTCCCCGACCGGCGATGGGCGCGTCAGGAGACCTGGGGGCCGCCGGAGGAGAACCTGGGGCTGTCGATGATCAGTCCCCGGCGCCGGAGCCCCTCGAGCAGCCGCTCGTGGCCGTCGAGCTCGACCAGCACCGCCGCCCCGCCGCGCATCGTGACCGTCATCGATGCCGAGCCTCGGCTCGTTACAGCGTCGGCTATCTGACCATCGACCTCGAGCCGCCAACCGCTGTAGGACACCTCGGTCGTCAGCCGCAGCTCCGATTGCGCCCCCGCCAGGAGCGGGGGAAAACAACCGCCATGCGCGGGCAGCGGCGTGAGTAGGAACGCCTCGACCCCGTCCGCAAGCAACGGCCCCCCGGCTGACAGCGAATACGCGCTCGAACCGATCGGCGTGCTGACGATCGCGCCGTCGCCGGCGATCCGCGTGAACAGTTCTCCGTCGAGGTGCGCGGTGAGGCGCAGTTGACCCGCGCCCGAGCGCACCACGACTAGGTCGTTGAAGGCGACGAGGTCGGGTCCTTCGGTTCGGCTGATCACGAGCTCAGGGAGCCGGTGCGGGGTCCAATCGCCGGCGCTGAAACGATCGATCGCCGCGCCCACGCCATTCGGGTCGACCGCGGTGAGCACACCCAGGCTCCCGCACGCCACCCCCAGCACCGGGCGGCCTGCGGCCGCCCCGGCGCGGATGGCGGCCAGGGTGGTGCCGTCGCCGCCAATCGCGACGATCAGGTCGCAGTCGGTTGCGCGGCCCAGGGTCGCGACCGCGCGCTGCTCGCAAGGTGCCTCGACCTGGACGATCCCGGCATCGTGCCGCTGGGCCCAGTCGTGGATCGCCTCGAGCGGCCTCTTGACAGAGCGACTCGGGTGCACGACGATCCCGATTCGGGCCACGGTGGTGGCGGGGGCTGTGGTTAGCAAGTGACGCTCGATCTGGAGGTGCCGACGTTGGCCCGATCTTAACGAAATGACACCGGCGGCGGCTTTCACGAGATGGCAACGCCAGCCCGTGCGGGGTAGCCTATGGTGTTTCGCGTAAGCCCTCGTGGGCTCTGGTCGCCAGGCGTACTCGACGCCAAAGGCGACACAGTTTTGGTCCCTACAGTCAGCCTAGATGGATAGGAGAGGCGATGACTCGTCACAGAGTACGTCGCGGCCGTGTCATACCGATGGCCATGGTCGCTGCCCTGTCAGTGGCGGTTGGAAGTTCCGCCACGTCATCCGCGCAATCAGGATCGTCCGCGGGCGATCAGTCCACCGCTACGCCGATCAAGCACGTTGTGGTGATAATCGGCGAGAACCACACGTTTGACAACGTGTTCGGAACCTACCAGCCACCCGCTGGGCAGCAGATTTTGAACCTCCTCTCCGAGGGCATCGTGACCCCGTCGGGCGCGCCCGGACCGGACGTTCGCAAGGCGCTTCAGCGGGAGGCGCGAGACACCACCGCGTATCAGCTTTCTCCACGGCGGGTGGGGGCATACAAGTCGCTGCCCCAGCCGAACACCACCTATATCTCGTCCGAGTGCGACGGGTTGCCGGCCGGCGTTGCCGACACGCGGTTCCCGGCGGATCTTCCCAACGCGCCGTATCAGATCACCCACTACGTCCCTTACTTCGACTCGCACAGCAGGTACACGAAGTTCGGCCACTGCCTATTCAACGGAGCATATGTCGGCGACCCGATCCATCGCTTCTATCAGATGTATCAGGAGGTATCGCGCGGCAAGCATGACCTGTGGACCTGGGTTCATCAGACGGCCGGGGACAGTAACGGCGCTCCGCCTCCGTCTCCGTTCACACCCCAGTCGACCCAGCAGGGCGCGCTCGACATGGGCTTCTACAACATGGCCCAAGGAGACGCCCCAACGCTCAACTTCCTAGCCCGTCACTACGCGATGTCCGACAACTATCACCAAGCGGTGATGGGCGGCACAGGCGCTAACCACATCGCGCTGGGAACGGGGGACGCGGCCTACTACCAGGACGCGAGCGGAAACGCCGTCCCACCGCCGGCCGGACAGATCGAGAATCCCAACCCGCAGCCTGGGACCAACAACTGGTACACGCAGGACGGGTACGGGAAGAGCGGGACGACGAACGGTGGAAGCTATTCGAACTGCTCCGACCGCTCCGCACCAGGGGTGAAGGCCGTGTTCGACTATCTGGACAAGCTTCCGTACCGGACTTTCCGGAACGGTAACTGCGCGCCGGGTCACTACTACCTGCTGAACAACTACAACCCCGGCTACAACGTCGATGGGACCCTCAACACGTCGACATTCACGGTCCCGCCACAGCACAACTTGCCGACGATCGGCGATGAGCTGTCGGCTCACGGCGTCAGCTGGGGCTATTTCGGTGAGGGGTATAAGAACGGCAAGCCGGGCGGGAACTACTGCGGGATCTGCGATCCGATGCAGTACGCGAGCTCGATCATGACCAATCCGGCGCTGCGGGCAAACATCCAGCATGGCACCGGGGAGTTCGTCGCCGATGCCCGGGGCGGAAACATTCCCGCTGTCTCATTTGTCAAGCCTGGCGACAATGATGGACATCCGGGGTATTCGACGCTAGCGGCATTCGAAGCGTTCGCGGCAAAGATCATCGCGTCGGTGCAGAGCAACCCGACCCTGTGGCATGACACCGCCATCTTCGTGACATTCGACGAGGGCGGCGGCTACTACGACTCGGGATACATCCAGCCTGTGTCGTTCTTCGGAGATGGCACAAGGGTTCCGATGATCGCCGTGTCGCCATGGGCGAAGCCCGGGGCGGTAAGTCACACCTACACCGACCATGCCTCGATCCTGAAGTTCATCGAGCGCAACTGGGCGCTGCCCCGGCTATCGGAGCGGAGCCTCGACAATCTCGCCAACCCGATCATGGGTCCGAACCCGTACATCCCGGGGAACAGGCCCGCGATCGGCGATCTGTTCGACCTGTTCGACTTCGGCGCGGCACAAGCGCACGGCACCCCGGCCGTCGCGAGCGGCCACGGCAGCCGGGAGCGGCCCGGGGTGACGTCGGTCGCGGAGCAGCTGAGGTAAACCGGAAAGGGGCGCCTTTCTCTGATCGGCGCTAGAGAGCGCGGAGCGCGGGCAACAGCTCGCGCTCCGCCCACTCTATGAACTCGGGCTGCTGCTCGGCGCCGATCTGCACGAGGGCGATCTCGGTAAATCCTGCGTCGATGAAGGGCTTGATCTTCTCGACGTGCTCCCCCACGTCGGGTCCGCAGGGAAGAGCCTCGCTGACCTGCTGGGGAGAGACGAATTGAGTCGCGGCCTCGAAGCTCTCGGGATTCGGTAGGTCGGCGTTGACCTTCCATCCCAGTCCGAACCAGCGGAACTGCTCGTGCGCCCGCTGGATCGCCGCCTCGCGGTCACTGTCGTAACAGATCGCCATCTGGCCTACCCGCGGCTTTCCGTCGCCGCCACCGGCGTCGAACATCTCCCCGAGCTCGGACTTCGGCTCAACGGCGATCATCAGGTCGGCTTTGTGGCCCGCCAATCGGCATGAATCCGGCCCCGAGACGGCGACGCCGACCGGCACAGGTTGGTCGGGAGGGTCCCAGAGCTTGGCCGTCTCCACGTCGAAGTACTGCCCGCGATAGTTGAAGAACTCCTCGCCGCTGAGGAGCCCCGAGATGATGTCGATCGCTTCGCTCAGCATCCGGTGGCGCATGCCTGCAGCCGGCCAGCGCTTCCCGACGACGTGCTCGTTCAGGTTCTCGCCCGCCCCCAGGCCGAGCCGGAACCTGTTGCGCGAGAGAATCTGC
>CATPAX010000003.1 GCA_955652215.1 uncultured Solirubrobacteraceae bacterium
GACGATCAGGCATGGCCGAGCGGAGTTGAGGCTGTCCGAGGCCATGCGCGGCCCGCAGGCACCGAGCGCCCTGTTCGTCTCAAACGACATCGGCGCGATCGCGATGCTGGAAGCATGCGAACGTGAGGCGCTCCGCGTCCCACACGACGTCTCGATCGTAGGTTTCGACGACATCGCGATTGCGGGGCTGCATCGCATCTCGCTGACGACCGTCGCGCAGCGGCTCGATTTCCAGGCCGAGCGCGCGGTCTCGCTGCTGCTCGAGCGAATCCACGATCCCGGGCTGCCGCCGCGCCACACAAGCGTGCCTGTCGAGCTTCGCGTGCGGCACTCGACCGCGCGAGCGCGCGACCGCGGCGGCCACGCGCCGGCCTGAGGCCCGCCATGGCCGAGCGGATCCGTGCGACCTGCACGGTATGCGGTTCTCCACAGCCTGCGGGCGCCTTCCGATGCGAGTGCGGGGGCGTGTTCGATTTGCCCGAGCTGGCCGCGACCGGCTTCCCGGAACCCGCTGGATCGCGGCAGCCTTACGGCCTGCGGCGCTATACCCGCTGGATCCCGGTTGCGGAGCGCTTCATCAGGCAGGTCACCATGGGCGAAGGGGGCACGCCGATGATCTCGGCCGGAGCCAGCGTGCACCTGAAGCTCGAATACGTATCGCCGACATTGTCGTTCAAGGACCGCGGTGCGGTCGTGCTGGTTGCCTCCGCACTCGCACGTGGCGCGCGTGCGCTCGTGGCAGACAGCAGCGGAAACGCCGGCAGCGCAATCGCTGCCTATGCGAGCCGTGCCGCTCTCGAATGCCGCGTGTTCGTTCCGGCGGGGACCTCGGCGCGAAAGCAGGCTCAGATCCGCGCGTACGGCGCAACCGTCGAGGAAGTCGCAGGCGACCGCACGGCCACAACCGAGGCGGCGATCGCAGCGGTGAGCGAGACCGGCGCGATGTACGCCTCGCACATCTACGACCCCCTGTTCCTGCAGGGCACAAAGACGTTCGCCTACGAGGTGTTTGAGGACCTCGGCGACGTCCCAGAGGCGATCGTGGTGCCGGTGGGCAACGGCACCCTGCTCCTCGGAGCGGCACGCGGCTTTCGTGAGCTCGAGGCCGCGGGACTGATCGCCCGGACGCCCGCGCTGATCGGCGTGCAGGCCGAGCGCTGCGCCCCCCTCGCGATCGCGTGGGACCAGAGGTCCTCAGCGCCGGTGAGCGCTCGGGTTGAGCCGACCCTCGCCGAGGGAATCGCGATCCCGAAACCCCCCCGTGGAGCGCAGATCCTCGCCGCCGTGGCCGATAGCGGTGGCTGTGTCGTGAGCGTGCCCGAGGCTGCGATCAAGCCGGCACAGCATGCGCTCGCGAGGCAGGGGCTGTTCGTCGAGCCGACGGCCGCGATCACTTGGGCAGCGGCGCTGCTCGCGCTCGGAGACCCCATTTTCGAGCGCCCTCCGACGGGCGACACGTGGAAGCAAGCGCGCGCACTCGCTGCCGCCCGCCTGGTGGTGCCACTGTGTGGGTCGGGCCTGAAAGCGTTGTGACCGGTGGTGCACTAAGGCGCGTACACCGACGTGCGGCACGGCCGGTTTCCGCATACGTCGACCACGGTCCCGTTGCCAGTCAGGAAGTCTGACTTCTGAAGCCGCGCAGCGGGCGTGTTGCGGGGATCGGGGTGTGGATCGACGTTCGTGGGGGAGTTGACCGGTGGGATGTTCGCTAGTGGGGGCGGCTGGACTCTTCCGGGGCCGCTGTCCCAGATCACGAATGCCGAGCCTGAGAACGGATAGCTCGGGATCGTCGGGACCCCGAAGAGAAGATTGCGGTCACGCGCCCGGTTTGTGGCCAGGTCGAGCGCCGGCTGGTACGCAGAGGCGCCGATCGTCCGTGCCTCGACGGCGGCCGCGTACATGCTCACCTGATGATCGCCGTATGCGACCTGCATGAGGACCACGTGCGACGGCGTGTCTGGGAGCGGATGGTTGGTCATCTGCTCGGCGTAGCCGTCGGCCTCGCCCCGGTCCCAGAGCTGCTGCATCAGATCGAGGATCAGGGGATGCAGCGACGGATCGGCGTAGCTGCTGTAAAGGAACGGCTCGTAGACGGAGAAGTCGGTGCTGCGCTGCAGAAGCACGCCGCCGTAGTTCATCCCGGGCACGCCGAGGGCCGCGCGGCGGAAGTCCGGCGCGACCGCCGTGGTCATCCCGCCCATGATCCCGCCCTGGCTATTGCCGTCGTAGTACAGAGCGCTGGTGTCGATCGCGGGATGCCCGGCCACTTGGAAGGCGGCGTTGGCGGCAAGGCCGCCGGGGTTCAGCATCAGCCGGCCAAGGAACAGAGTGTTCAGCACTCCCTGCTGGAGCCGATCGACGACCGAACCGAACAGGTTCAGGTTCTTCAGCGCCGTGACGTCGAAGGCGACATCCCCTGATGCCAGCCCCCACCAGTCCGTAGCGCAGAAGACGAAGTTGTGCTCTGTGGCCATCGCCACCACGTCGCCGGCCTCGACCTCGGTGTGATCACCTAGCAGGCCATGTCCGTACAACGAGATGCGGGCCGGCGCCGGATTCCCGGCTCCTGTCGGAATGACACATTCGAACGGGGCACTGGCGACGTTTCCCGGAATCTGACTCGGTAGCGCGTCGGGCTTGCGGGACC
>CATPAX010000004.1 GCA_955652215.1 uncultured Solirubrobacteraceae bacterium
GCGCCCGCGCGCAGCGCCCGCACGGGGCGAGGATGTGTCTGGCGAGCCTCACACGGGTCAAGGCCAGCCGCGCGGATGTGAACCCTGTCGTCGCTATTGCTCCCGCAGCAGCCGGCCGAGCGGGAGCCGCTTCAGACGCAGCGATGTGATGAGCACGGCAAGTGTCGTTGTGACGATTCCGGCAGCAGCCAGCTCGCCGAGGTAGGCCCACGGTATCGAGAGAGCATCGGGCGGTGGATCAAAGACGTGCTGAAGCATCGCGATGAGCATCAGCGCGAGCAGCACACCCAGCCCGATGGCGAGCACCAGGCCGGCTACGAGAACGATCGCTGCCTCGCTCCAGACGAATGAGGCAATGCTGCGAAGGCTTGCCCCGACCGCCGCCATCGTCGCGAACTCGTGGCGGCGCTCGATCACGGTCACCGCGATGAACAGGGCCATCGCCGCCGCTGCGAGCAGGACCGTGAACGCCTCCTCGATCTGGCTGATCCCGCGCAGGTCCACAGCAGTGATCGAGCTCACCGTCTGCTGGGACGTCTGAGTGACGTCCTTGACAATCGCCCCGTCACCGTTCGTTGCGCGCGCCACCTCGCTCGCCACTGCCGGCGGGTTGGCGGCCTTCACGAAAACGACGTTCGCTCCACCGGCGTGATCGACCGCCTGCAGGTACGAGAGGTTGGCCACCATGAACGAGTCACGCGGCGCCGAGGGGAACTCCTGCACAATCCCTTCGACGTGGAAGGGGACCACACGGAAGCTTCCAGTGCGATGGTCGAGCACGCGCAGGTTGAGCAGGTCCCCGATGTTCAACTGATAGTCGGCGATTGTCTCCTTGGAGACGAGGATCCCGTCCGGGCGCGATCTCAGACGGTCGAGACTCTGTTGCGCGCCGGCGCCGATGAAGTAGGAGTCGCGCAGCGTGGTCGCGCGGCCGATCGTCGAGGCATTGATACCAAAGGTGTCCTGGAGATCCGGGCCGACGTAGGCGTATGAATGGTCGATCGGGCTGGTCGCCGCAACGCCGGGTAACGCGGCGATCTTCGCCGGCAGGTCGTGACTCGCGGTGACTCCGGGCGGGGCTGACGCAGTGACGTCCGCACCGAGCGTCAGCTGGGCGTCGACGTTTGACTGCTGATCGTAGGTGGCGGTGAAGATCCCCAGGTTCACACCGAAGGCGAGCAACAGCCCCACGACGATCAGCCCGCGGTTGATCGCGTTGCCTCGACGCCCCGCGCTGGCCAGCAGAAACGCCCTTGGCGTACGCGCGCGGCGATCCCCGGCGCGGATAGCGATCCATGAGAGCACACGTCCACGCAACCGCACCAGCAGCAGCGTCGCCCCGATCCACAGCAGCGCCGGTGCGAAGAACATGTAGATCGACAGCGACAGCGTCGGGTTAGAGTCGGGATTGACCACGGCGGAGAAGCCAGTGCTGGCAGTCAGCCAGTAGATGAGACCGCTCAGCGCCAAAGCGATCAGGTCGAGATACAGCCGCTGCCAAAACGGCCGCTGTTCGCGCCGGACGCTGCGCCTGCTGTCACTGACGCTCGCGCGCCACACGGACGTCGTGGCCCCGAGCCGCGCCGCGAGTGCGCCGAGCACGCCTAGCACGACACACGAGAGGACGGTCACGGCGGCGCGCCCGGTCGTGAGCCCGACCCCGCCGCTGACGATCGTCGAGACCGCCGCAAGCGCGAGAGCGGCGCCGAGCAGTCCCGCGAGAATGCCGATCACCAGGCTCTCGGCTCCGGCGATCGCAAGGAGGTCCCGGCGCGTCGCGCCCCGAGCCCGCAGGAGCCCGAGGTCGCGCCGGTCTTGATCCACCGTTCCCAGCGCGGCGAGATACGCCAATCCAAGGGCGACGAGCGCACCGGGGACCGCCAACATGATGTAGAGAGTCTCGGCGTAGAGGGCGTCCCCGGCCGCTGTGTTGAGCTTGTCAGAGAGGTTGTCGACGAACTGGACTTGGCCCGGTAGCGAGCGTTCGACGCGGTGTGCGATCTCACCGGCGAGCGTGAACGCCTGGGACGGTGAGCCGCTGAAGCTGCGCGGGTCGATCTGCGCCTGGACCTGCCACTGCACGCCGCTCTGCGCTCCGGGTACCGTCGAAGCCCCCGCAGCACCGGAAGTGATCGCTGGTAGCTCGCGTGCAACGGTCGCGGCGAAAGTCCCGACCGGAAGGATCGCGGCGTTGGCCGGTGGCTGAGCGGGCGCCGGTCCGAGGAGCGGATTGAGCGGCTGGAAGACGACGTCAGGAGCGGTGATCACTGCCACCCCGGACACGGGAAACCGAATCGGGCGAGCGCCCGGTCGGGGCATGATCGTCACGGCGTCGCCGATGTGCGCCTGCAGCGTTGCCGCCATCTGCTGGTCGAGCACGATCGCTCCGGGTTGCAAAGTTCCCTGCAGGAAGCGGAAGGTGTGGATATGGGTGAGGTAGTCCGGTGGGACGGCGAGAATCGACCCACTGCCCGCGTCCGTGGTGCCCCCGCCCCCTGAGTGAGATGCGCCGGCGAACGGAGCCGTTGCCGCCGCCGAGCTCTGCTGGATCCCGGGCTGTTGAGAGACGCCCGTGGCGACCGACAGTGCCTGGGAGTA
>CATPAX010000005.1 GCA_955652215.1 uncultured Solirubrobacteraceae bacterium
AGGCCTCACCGCAAGCGTCGACAATGCTCCGCTGCACGCCGTCGCCAACGGCACCAGCGCCAACGGCGTCTACGCCTACAACGGGACGAGCACATTCCCCACCAACAGCTACAACGCCACCAACTACTGGGTCGACGTCCTGTTCGCGACCTCCTCCACCAACTCCGTCCCCGGCCAGCCGTCGAACGTCTCCGCGCTTCCCGCGTACGGAAGCGCGACCGTGAACTGGACGGTTCCGTGGGACGGGGGCAGCCCGATCACGGGGTACACGATCACCCCCTTCGTCGGCTCCGCTGCTCAGTCGCCGACAACGGTCGCAGGCAACGCGAATTCGACGACGATCAACGGCCTCACAAACGGCACGAGTTACACGTTCACGGTCGCGGCCACCAACGCGAACGGCACCGGACAGGGCTCCACAGCGTCGAATGCGGTCACCCCGGGGCCCCAGCCTCAGGGTCAGTGGTCCAGCTTGATCAACTGGCCGCTGGTCGCGGTCCATTCGACGCTGATGGCCAACGGAAAGGTGCTGGTCTGGGACGCATGGCAGCAGCCGGCGCCGACCCAGGAGTTCGATCCCTCGACGCTCACCTTCACGAATCCGATCAACTCGCCTGACGGGATCTTCTGCTCCGCGATGGCGCAGATGCCGGATGGGCGGATCCTGGTGGTCGGCGGCTATGGCGAGCTGTCGACGGGCAACCTCGGGATCGTCGACACCAACATCTACGACCCCGGCACATCGTCCTGGACTCGGGTGGCCGACATGCACCACCCGCGCTGGTATCCGGGCTTCACCGAGCTGGCGAACGGCCGCTACGTGGTGATCAGCGGCAAGTCCACCGACTTCGGAACCTGGGCCGACACCCCGGAGGTCTACGACCCCTCATCGAACACATGGACGCTCCTGTCGAACGTCTCGACGTCGCAGATTCACGAGCTCGAGTATCCGAACACCTACCTGCTGCCCAACGGCAACGTGTTCGTGCTCGGCCCTCAGGAGGACAAGTCCTTCGAGCTCGACGTGAACAACCAGACCTGGACACAGGTGGGGGGAGCAAGCGGCGTGGTCAACGGTGCCTCGGTCATGTATCGCCCCGGAAAGGTGCTATACGCGGGGGGCGCTCCCAGCCTCGGCCAGCCCAGCAACGCACAGGCGAACGCCGCGGTGATCGACTTGACCGCCCCGAGTCCCGCATGGCAGTCAATCGCCCCGATGGCCCACCCACGTGCGTTCAACACCCTTCAGATGCTGGCCGACGGTACCGTGCTGGGAGTCGGCGGCGAGCCGGTCACCGGCCAGCAGAACGGCCAGGGCGAGGTGTCCGGGGGCGTGCTCCCGGCCGAGATCTGGGATCCCGGCACGCAGCAGTGGACAACCGCCGCTTCGATGGCCGCCACGCGCGGCTACCACACGAGCACATTGCTGCTACCGGATGGTCGCGTACTCATGGCAGGCAGCGGGCACGCAGCGCCCGGCGAACCCGGTCAGTACTCCGGCCAGTTCTATTCGCCACCGTACCTGTTCAAAGGCGCTCGTCCCACCATCACCTCGGCGCCGAGCTCGGCCACCTACAGCTCGAATATCACGGTCTCGACTCCGGACGCGGCTTCGATCAGGTCCGTCAACCTTGTCGACCTGGGCACCAGCACGCACCAGATGGACTTCAGCCAGCACTTCGTACCGCTCGGCTTCACGGCCGGCTCTGGAGCGCTCACGGTACAGACTCCCGCGTCGGGAGCATGGGCACCGCCCGGCAACTACATGGTGTTCATCGTAAACAGCAACGGCGTGCCGTCGATCGCGTCGATTATCAACCTCTCCTCGTCAGGCGGCCAGGCTCCCGCGGCGCCGCAGGGGACGACCGCAACCGCGCTCGGCGCGAGCTCGGCTCGGGTCAGCTGGGCGGCTCCAACGGGTCGGGGCCGGCCGGTCACCGGCTACACGGTGACTCCGTACGTCGGGTCGCGGGCATTGACCGCGAGTACGGTCACCGGCCATCCCGCTCCCACCACCGCCACCGTGAGCGGGCTGCGGCGCGGTATCACGTACAGATTCAAGGTGAGAGCGTCGAGCACGAGCGGGACCGGTCCTCCCTCGAAAGCGTCGAACGCCGTTACCCCGACCGCCGCGCCCGCACCCCACTTCATCCAGAAGGCCTCAGCGTATTCCGACACCACCGCGAATCTGAAGCTGGAGATGGGATCGCCGGTGACATCGGGCGACCGCCTGATCGTGGTTGCATCGATCTGGGGGCGCGGAGCGGGCGCGACAGGTGTGTCCAACTCCGCCGGAGACCATTTCACCGAGCTGCTGCGCGGGGTGGCCGCTGACGGAACCGAGACCAGTGTGTGGACCGCGCCGGTGCGCCGCGGAGGCTCCGGCCGCCAGGCGGTCACGGTCTCGGCGAGCGGCGTCGCCGACCTGGGTGCGATCGCGGTCGAATACTCAGGACTCTCGTCGGCGCCCGGAGCGAGCGCCATCGACCGGATTGCCGCGGCCGGCGGAACGACGCGCGGCGCCGCCACCGTCGACTCCGGTCGAACTCAGCCCACCACCGCTCCGGGCGAGCTTGCGGTCGGCATCTACGCGGATTCCGGCTTCGGCGATCTCGTGCGGGCCGGTCGTCGCTACACAGAGCGAGCGGCGATCACACGCACCAGGACGATGATGGAGCAGGTGGTCGAGGACCGCGTCGTCGCCCTCGGCGCGACCCCGGACGCCTCCGCGCGCACCGGTGCACGAACTCCGTGGACGATGGCAACGATCGTCTTCCGGACAGCGGCTTTCCACGCGGCGACCGGAGCAGGGCGACTGCGGGCGATCCTGGCGCGACGCCTGCCGCGGCTTCCCCGACCGCCGGGCGACCCTACCGCCGCGGCGGCGCAGCCTGCGATCCCGCTCTCCCGGAGGCCCCGTCCCCACCCAGCCGCGGGGGCGATCGCCGAGTTCGTCGGCCGCCTACCGGACGGCCGGATCGTTCATTACTACTGCCTGATCGGACCAGGCGGCCGGGAGCTCAGCGGGCCCCGCCCAGCAGGCGTCGGGTCCTGGACGCTAACGGCGCCGCCGCTGCCTTAGACAGCGCCCGGGCGCGCTCGACGCCCGGGCGCGCTCGACGGCATGGAAGATCGCACGCCGGTAGACCGTTGAGTCAGCATGAGAACTTGTCCGCTGCGCGATCAGCGCATACTTGTCACGGGGGGAGCGGGCACGATCGGCTCGCACATAGTCGACCAACTGGTGGACGCCGGGGCAGCCGAGATCGTAGTGCTCGACAACTTCGTGCGCGGCCGGCAGCAGAACCTGGCGCGCGCGCTTGCCACCGGCCCGGTCCGGGTGATCGATGGTGACATCCGCGATCGCCAGTTGCTTTCCCGGGCCATGCGCGGCATCGACGTCGTCTTCCACCAGGCCGCAATCCGGATAACACAGTGCGTGGAGGAGCCGCGGCTGGCCCTCGAGGTCCTCGTAGAGGGCACCTTCAGTGTGGCCGAGGCCGCGGCGAGGGAGGGCGTCGGGAAGCTCGTAGCGGCTTCCTCGGCCTCGGTTTACGGACTCGCGGAGCAGTTCCCGACCACCGAGGATCACCACCCCTACGCGAACGACACCTTCTACGGGGCTGCGAAGGCATTCAACGAAGGAATGCTGCGCAGCTTCCATGCCACCACCGGCCTGGACTACGTGGCGCTGCGGTACTTCAACGTCTACGGGGCGCGGATGGATATCCACGGCCTATACACGGAGGTCCTGATCCGCTGGATGGAGCGCATCTCGCAGGGCCTGGCGCCTCTGATCTACGGCGACGGCTCGCAGACCATGGACTTCGTCTACGTCGAGGACATCGCGCGGGCCAACCTGCTCGCCGCCACGGCAGACGTGACTGATGAGGTATTCAACGTCGCATGCGGTGTCGAGACCAGCCTCTTGGAGCTCGCGCGCCTGCTGGTTGGGGCGATGGGCTCCGAGCTCCCCGTCGAGCTCGGCCCCGAGCGCGGTGCGGCCAAGGTCACCCGACGGCTGGCGGACACGCGCTGCGCACGCGAGCGACTCGGATTCGAGGCGCAGATCAGCCTGGAGGAGGGCCTGGAGCGACTCGTCGAGTGGTGGCGTGCGGAGCAGGTCGACAGTCAGACCGATGAGCTGGCGGTGGCGTGACATGCAGGTCCCGTTCGCCCGCCCCTACCTGACAGGCGATGAGGGCGCAGCGGTCGCCGAGGTGATCGCGACGGGCTGGGTCTCGCAGGGCCCGAAGGTGCAGGCGTTCGAGTCTGCGCTCGCGGAGCGGGTCGGCGCTGCGGACGCCGTTGTGACCACGAGCTGCACGACCGCGCTACACCTGGCCCTGCACGCGGCCGGCGTAGGTCCTGGAGATGAGGTGATCGTGCCCGCGCTGTCCTTCATCGCCACCGCCAACGCGGTGCGCCACACCGGGGCGCGCCCCGTGTTCGCGGACATCGACCCGCGCACGTACAACCTCGACCC
>CATPAX010000006.1 GCA_955652215.1 uncultured Solirubrobacteraceae bacterium
AGCAGGAATCCTGGGGAGAGCTCCAGCTCGAGCCGCTGGAGCTCGAGCTGGAGCTCTCCCCAGGATTCCTGCTCGGCGGCGTCGTACTCCTCGCCGGTCAGCCCGCTGAGCTTCTCCCGGTAAGTGCTCCACGCCCGGCGTGTCCCCGCGTCGAGTTCCCGGAGCCTGTCGGCATTACGGGCGATGGTGGTCACTCAGCAGCTCCTTCCCCTTCGATTGAGTTCATGCTACCCCCAGCCACGGTCAACACAATCCAGTCGTCACTGGTACGACGCTTCGATTGGGAGCTCCTGACACCGTCACTGGGCCGGTCTCCTGCGCAAGCGGGCATGCATGCCGTCCGAGGTGGGGCGTATCACCCGACCCTTGCCGATGCTCGATCAACCCATCGCGAGCGCCGAGCTCCTCGTTGTCGACACCGAGACCAACGGCCTGGGTGGGGACGACTGCGAATTGACCGAGGTGGGGTCCGTTCTCGTGGGCGGGGGGGAGCTGCATGACCGCTGGTCATCGCTGGTTCGCACCAGTCGCCCCCTGCGGCGAGGCATTCAGCGCTTCACCGGGATCACACAGGCGATGGTCGACGGTGCGCCCCCGCTGGAGGAGGTCCTACCGAGCCTGGAGACTCGCATGCGAGGGCGCGTCCTGGTCGCCCACAATGCCCCGTTCGATCGGCGGGTCCTGCGCCAGGGGTTCGCACGGATCGGCCTCGACTGGCCCGACCCGCCCGTGCTCTGCACCGCTGGGCTGGCGCGAGCGCTGCTGCCCCTCCAGCGCGAGCGAGGACTGGCGCCGCTCGCCGACTCGCTGGGGGTCGACGTGCGCGCCGTACACCGCGCGCTGGCCGACGCCGAGACGTGTGCCCGGGTCCTGTGTGCTCTGTTCCCGCGGCTATGCGCGAACGCCGTGACGATCGGCGATGCGGTCGCCCTACTAGCTCCCAGGCGCCCCGTACGAAAGGCGCCGCGCCGTCTCAACAGGGCGCTGCACCCGATCCCGAAGCTCGACTTTGCCGACCTCCCACGTGATCCCGGCGTGTACCTGTTCCGCGACGCCGCGGGAGCGACGCTGTACGTCGGGAAGTCGGTTTCGATCCGGACCCGAGCACGGGCTCATTTCGCTCCCGCTGCCGCGCTCGCCGCGGGCAACGGCGCCGAGCGCGATTGGCGGACCCATGCCTCGATAGTCGACTACCGAGCCACTAACTCCGAGCTCGGCGCGCTGGTGCTCGAGAACCGCCTGATCAAGGAGCTCCACCCGCCGGGGAACATCCGCCTGACCAAGCGCGATGACCGCCTGGTCTATATCCGCTGCCGGCTTGACATTCCGTTTCCGATCATCGATGTCGCTCCCGAGCCGGCGGCGGGCCACGCCGTCACGATCGGCCCGCTTCGCGGGCGCCGACTCGCGATCGAGCTGGTGGAACAGCTTGACTCGCTGTTCGGGCTTCGCCACTGCGGGCGCCGTCTTCCCAGGCGCCAGCACCCCTCGGCCTACGGGCAGATGGGCCGGTGCCTCTCACCCTGCCTCGGCGATCTCGACCCGAACCTCTACCGCAGGCGCCTGGACGAGGCTCTGCGAGTGTTCGTCGGTGGCGGCGACGCGCGAGAGCTGCTTGTGGCGCATGTCGAGGCGCAGATGCGAGAGGCAGCGGCCCGACAGCTCTACGAGCGCGCCTCCTGGTTGCGCCGGCGAGCACTCCGGCTGAGCGTGGTCCTGGGGCGGCTCGATGGGGTTCTCGAGGCGACGCATGTCCGGCCCCGGCTGGTGCTGGCGCGGCACCCGACGAAGCCGTGCTTCGATGCGTTCTGGATCGTCGATGGCCGGCTGGTCGACTGGGGCGCGGTGGCTGGAGGGTATGAGGAGCTGGCCGCACGAACAGAGGTGGCGATGCGCCGAGCTCCCCGCATCGGCGAGCTCGGCGCGCACGTGCCACCGGATGAGATCGACGAGGTGCGAATCCTGGCCACCTGGCTGGCATCGCACCCGGGGACGCTGGAGCGCTCGCTCGAGCCACGACCCGACAGCGAGACGCTCGAGGGACTGCTCGCCGAGCTAGGCCGCGGCGAACGGGAGCTCGAGGACCGCCGCGTCGCGGCCGGAGTCGCCGACGGTGACGTGGGATCCAGGGGGCGCCTCGCGCCGCACGAGGGCCAGGGCGATCGCGCCCAGGCGAGGTGAGCTGACCGCGCTGGTCAGCCGGCCGACTACGCGGCCGTCGAGATGCAGCTCCTGGCCGGCGCTCAGCGGCGCATCGCTTCGCAGCCCCCGCAGGTGTCGGTTTGGCTTGCCTCGGTAGTACAGGCGGGCGACAGTCTCCTGGCCGACGTAGCAGCCCTTGGTGAACGACACCGCTCGCTCGTTCAGGCCCGCCTCCTGCGGGATTACGCTCTCGTCGAGATCGACTCCGTATCGCGGGCGGCCGAACTCGACCCTGACGATCTCGGCGGCCCCTTCCGAGACAGGCAGCGCGCCGCGCTCGGCCAGGGCCTCGGACAGCCCCTCCGTTTCCGCGGCGTCGCACAGCAGGTCGATCCCGAAATCGGTACGTATCGCCCTTGCGCTCACGGCGCCGACGATCACCGGTCGGTGAGTGTGCTCGGTCAGGTCGGGGGCCGAGTCCGCGAGCAGAGTGCCGGCGCTCGGTCCGATGAGGGACAGAAGACCGCGTTGCACGGTGCGCTTGTGAAGCTCGGTGTCATAGCCGACGCTGAAACGCCGGATCATGTTGAACAGCGCCTGCAGCGCGCTGCGCTCGGTGTCGAGCAGCAGTTCGCCTCCGGTGTCGAGCACGCGAAGGTCGCCCAGCATCTTGCCTTTCGGGGTCAGGAATGCCGCGTAGCACCCCGCGCCCTCGATCAGTCCCTCGACGTCATTCGTCACC
>CATPAX010000007.1 GCA_955652215.1 uncultured Solirubrobacteraceae bacterium
ACCTGGGGCAGCGCCTGTACGCGGGCCAGCAGCGACGCGGGCAGAGAGGGCGTGGTGGGCCCGTTGCCGTTATTGCCCGACTGGATCGCGCTCTTGCCGCTGATCACCGCGTCCGAGCTCTGGTAGACGGTCGTGAAGGCCGTCGTGAACGCCGCCTTGATCGTGTCGGTCAGCACGAAGGTCCCGCTCACCATCGCCACCCCGAGCACGATCGCGAACGCGGTCAGGACGGCGCGGAGCTTGCGTCCGAGCAGTCCCCGTAGCGCGACTCTGGTCACGATTGCAGCGTGCTCATCACCTCGAGCACCGCAGCCGCATCCGTGTCGGTGAGCTCCTTCACGATCAATCCGTCCGCGAGGAACATGATGCGATCGGCGATCGCGGCGGCCCGCGCCTCGTGCGTCACCATCACGATCGTCTGGTTGTAGTCACGGGCCGAGTCACGAAGTAGCTCGAGGATCTCGCCGCCGGTCTTCGAATCGAGATTTCCGGTGGGCTCGTCGGCGAACAGGATCGTCGGGCGCGTCACCAGCGCCCGAGCGATCGCGACCCGCTGCTGCTGGCCGCCCGAGAGCTCGGCGGGTCGGTGGCGGCGTCGGTCGGCGAGACCCATCTTCGACAAGAGCTGATCGAGCCAGTCGTGATCCGGGCGCTCCCCGGCGATCGACAGCGGCAGCAGCACGTTCTCCTCCGCGCTCAGCATCGGCAGCAGGTTGAAGAACTGGAAGACGAAGCCGATGTGGTCCCGTCGTAGGCGGGTCATCTTCGTGTCATCCAGACCGGTGATCTCGGTGCCCGCGATCGTCACGGTTCCACTCGTCGGCTTGTCGAGGCCGGCCAGGATGTGCATCAGGGTCGACTTGCCCGACCCCGATGGACCCATGACGGCCACCAGCTTTCCGCGCTCGACCTCGAGCGAGACCCCGCGCAACGCATGAACCGCGGTGGCGCCCTCGCCGTAGCGGCGCTCGAGCTCACGGGCCGCTACGACAACGCCGTCGAGCGAGGCGCCAACCGACGCCGAGACGTGAGTTTCCTCAGCCGGCACGGCTCGGTGTATAGCAGTGAAAAGGGTTGGCTTGTGGTCGCAGTAGGTCAGCTAGGCACCGGCTCTTGCTCCGACCGATTTCTCACCGGCCACGTGATGGCCGCCTGCCTTGCGTACGGAGGGACGCCTGCCAGGCGCGCCCCGGGCAAGTGCAGCCGTTGAGTCCAGGCGCTCCCATTCGCATGTCGCATCTCGACACCGCTGCTACCGAGGAGCTCGCCAAGGTCGAGTTCGACCACCACCTGCGCGAGCTGGTCCGCATCCGCGCCTCGCAGCTGAACGGATGCGCCTACTGCATCGATATGCACACCAAGGACGCTCCGAGCGAGTCCTACGACGCACTTGCCGCGCAACGCCTGGAATGCGATCGCGGTCAGCACCCGGGCCTGGACTCCGGGCTCGTATGAACCGTGAGCCGTGGAGGCCGCATTGCCCACGGCCTAAGATCCCCTTACTGCGACGCGAACAGCTACAAGCGGTGCAAGCGCCGCTCAAGCAGCGTTACCGAGACGTTCCAGCCGACGCCACGGTAACGCTGCGCGCCGAGGGAGAGCTCGATTCCCTCGCTGTCTCGTGCACCGTGCAAACCGGACGCGCCCTTGTCGAGGCGGGTCTTCATCCCGCGAGCGGCGGCGACGGGAGTCTCGCCTGCTCGGGCGACATGCTCCTACAGGCGCTCGTCGCTTGCGCGGGCGTGACGCTGAAGTCGGTAGCTGTCAACCGCGACATTCCGCTGACGGGCGGGCGGATCCTCGCCGACGGCGAGCTTGACTTTCGCGGGACGATGGCCGTCGATCGCGAGGCGCCCGTGGGCTTTCGGAACATCCGGCTTCACTTCGAGCTCGACCCGTCACTCAGCGCCGAGGACGTTGACACGCTGATGAAGCTCACCGAGCGTTACTGCGTCGTCTACCAGACGCTCGCACGCGGAGTACCGGTGGAGCTCAGCCACGCCAGCACCTGAGCGTGCGCTAACCATGGCCCACGGACGCTTGGCGACAATGCGGGCGGTGTTGGCCGCAGAGCGTCACAGTTGATCGAGCGGGCCGATGTGGTCGTGATCGGCTCTGGTGGGCTTGGAGCCGCGACGGCGTTCTATCTGGCACAGCGTGGGGCCGGGCGCGTAGTGCTGCTGGACAAGCACGATCTCGGGTCACAGACCTCGCCGCGTGCGGCGGGGATGGCGGCGCACGCGCGTACCAGCGATCTGATGATCGAGCTGATGAAAATCGCCAGCGCGAAGCTCAAGCAGTTCACCGAGGACACCGGACAGCCTTTGGCGTGGACGCAGTCCGGGAGTCTCAAGGTGGCGCGGAGGCAGGGGGATGCGGGGACGCTGCAGCACGAGCAGGAGCGTGCGAAGCGGTCCGGGCTGGACGTGGAGCTCATCTCGCCAGAGGCGGCGAACCAGCTCAATCCGTTCCTGGAGCCGGAGGGCGTGCTCGCGGTGATGTGGGCACGCGAGGATCTGTATTTCGAGCCCGCGCAGGTCGCGATTGGCTTCGCGCGCGGTGCGGCGGCGCGGGGAGTGAGTCTCCTGCCACACACCACTGTGACTCGCGTCGAGATCGAGGACGGCGCTGTCACGGGCGTCGAAACCGACCGGGGCAAAATTCGCACGCCGGTTGTCGTCGATGCTGCTGGGGCCTGGACGCGGCAGGTGGCTGCAGCGAGCAGGATCCGGATCCCGCTCGTCCCGACCCGCCACCAGCTGGTCATTACCGAGCCCGTGGCGGGCGTTCACGCGAATCTGCCGATGGTGCGGATCGTGGACGCAGCGGTGTACGTGCGTCCGTACGATGGCGGCCTGCTGTGGGGCGTCTTCGAGGAAACTCCGCGCCAATTCGATATGGACGCGCTCGGCGGGAGCTTTCAGGTTTCGGACATGGTGCTCGATGCCGATGTGCTGTGGCGCGCGGCAGACGAGGTAAGGCACCAGCTGCCCGCGCTTCGAGCCGTGACGGTTCGCGAGCACCGGGGCGGCCTTCCGACAATGACCGCGGACGGTCGGCACATCGTCGGCCCCGCCCCGTCCGCACGAGGCTTCTTCATCGCCGGCGGCTGTAACGTAGCCGGCCTTTCGATCTCGCCAGCGATCGGGGACGCGCTCGCGGCGTGGATCATCGATGGCGCCCCGCCGCTTGATCTAACGCCGCTCTCGCTCGAGCGTTTCGGTCCCGAGCCGCCATTCGAAGAAAAGCTCAGGCGAGACGCTGCCTGGCAGTACCGGCACTTCTACGGATCCGCCTGAACGACGACCCGCTGAGCTGTGCGATCGCAATTGATGTTGCCTAAGCGCGGCGGCCGCGACAGAATCTACCTACGAGGGGAGTGCGCGAGCGCGGTCGAGCGGAGGCCGTCGAAGCAGCCGAATATCAGCCTGATGGAGTTTCCAGAACCCGAGGAGGTGTGATTTGCCCACGTTGATCGGTGCTTCCACCGGTTGGGACGTAGGGCTCGTGCTGGGGATCGTCGTCGTGGCGGTCGCCGCCGCGATCGTGATCACGATCGTCGTGCTGGCGACGCGGATCGCCAAACAGGCACGGACTGCCGTGGGGGGCGTCGAGAAGGTGCGCGAGCAGACCACCGATCTATCCGGCGTCGGGCAGATCAACGACTCGGGCGTCAGGATCCTCCACGCGGCCCGGGCGCTTCGGAAAGTGGCGGTCGGGCGATGATGCTCTCGATCGCAGCGCTCTCAAGTCACGGCGCCTGGGAGATCGCCCTCGTGATCGGCTTGGTCGCGGCGCTGATCGTCGCGGGGCTGCTGCTCGTGCTGGTCAGAGCCACCGACGACATCAAGCGCTCCGCCGGTCGGCTGCTCGACGTCGCCGGCAGCGTTGCCGCGAACACCGCACACATCCCGCAGCTCGAGGCGACCGCACCCGTGCTGGGACTGATCGTGGAGGAGGCCGTGGTCCAGGACGGCTACATGAACGCCCTCACCGACGGGTACGGTGGAGCATGAGCGAGACGACACTCGTGATCCTCACCGTGGTACTGGCCGTCGTCGTCGTCGCGGTGCTCGCCGCAGCCCTGATCAAGGTCCGGCAGGACCTCGAGTCGACCTCAGAGTCGCTCGCCGCGCTCGCAGCGGCGCTCGCCGGCGTGGAGGCAGAGCACCTGCGTCCGCTCGAGCCGGCCGTCAAGGCGATCAACGCTCAGTTCGACACGATCCTGAGCGCACTTCCCGGGATCGCATCGAAGGCCGCGATCGTGGCCGAGAGGAGGCCAACATGATCCTCGAATGGATCGGAGACATCGTGCTCCTGTTCGTGGTCCTTCCGGTGGTCGTGTACCTGCTTCGAGGGGTACTGAACGCGG
>CATPAX010000008.1 GCA_955652215.1 uncultured Solirubrobacteraceae bacterium
CGCTCGAGCCAGTGATCGTCGAGGGCGTCCCCGACCGCCTGGGCAGAGCCGTGAACAACCTGCTCGACAACGCCGCCCGGCACTCGCCACCGGGCGGGACCATCGAGGTGGTCGTCGACCGCGCCGGTCTCTGCGTGCGTGATCACGGTCCCGGGGTCGATGAGGCCGACCTCCCGTTTGTCTTCGACCGCTTCTACCGGGGAACGAATTCCCGCGGAGCGCAGGGCAGCGGGCTGGGCCTCGCGATCGTCCGCCAGGTCGCACAGCAGCACGGCGGCGCGGTCAGCGCGTCGAATGCGCCGGACGGTGGCGCGGTATTCCGGATGAACCTGCCGACGCAAACGCTCGACGACCAGTCCGCGACCTCGGAACAGGAGACAGGAATCCGCTGAGAGGCGCGCTGACCCACCCGGGCGCGGGCCAGTGTGCATAACACGCCAATCGCCGCGGCGGCGGCAACGACTGCCGAACTGTCCTCCCCTGGTGTGGGTAATACGACGATCGCGCTCGGCCGCGGCGCCCAGTGACGCACTATTCACCCGCCGGTCAGCCGGCCGAACGGGCGTCAGCCGAGTCGTGCGATCCGCGCCTGGCGGGCGACGAGGAAACGCCTGCGCAGGAGCCAGAACAGGACCGCGAACACCGGAGCGATCGCCGGCAGCAGCAGGATCCGGTTGCTCGGGGCTCCAACGCTCAGCACTAACGCTGTCTCGAAAGCGACAGTAGGGAGCGCCGCCAGCAGTACCGAATGCGAGCGGTACCCCGAGAAGTGCTCGCGAACGGTCACCTCCAGCACTCCCAGCCCACAGACCACCGCCCCGACGATCAACGGAAGCCCTCCACCCGATAGCAGCCCGACGACGAAACCAACGCCGCCGGCGAAGATCGCGATCTCCGACACCGGAACCCCCCCGAACAGGTTGGGTGGGCGCTCCCCGTACGGCCCGAACGGCGTCGCCGGGGCCCCCCTGCGCGATCCGCGGCGGTCCGGCGCGGTTCCCACCCGCTCTGCGCGGGGTGCGGGTGCACGGGCCGCCGGCTTGGTCCGCGACGTCGCGCCCCGGCTGCGGCGCTTTCGGGACTGCCGCTTTGACTTCGGATTGGCCACGCCACGGCCAGAATAACCTCCACCTTGATGCGGCAGCGCTGGCTAGGAGTGTCGATCGTGCTCATCGCGTTCTCAGTCGCCTTAGCGCTAAGCACTGCACCCGCCCTCGCCGACGGGGATCCGGCCAGCGATGTCCTTCTCGGCCAGAACGTCTACTACCCGTACACACCGGCCGTCTCGACGGCGCTGCAGGAGCAGCTGGACAACGAGACCGCGGCGGCGGCCAAGGCGCACTTCCCGGTGAAGGTGGCGCTGATCGAATCACCGATCGACCTGGGAGTGATCCCGCAGCTGTTCGGCAAGCCCCAGCTCTACGCGAAGTACCTCGACCAGGAGATCAGCTTCCAGGGTCCCCAGGTACTGCTGGTGGTGATGAAGGCGGGGTACGGCATCGAAGGCATGACGCCTGCCGCCCGGACTACGCTCGCCGCTCTGCCCCTGCCTGCGCAGCCGTCCAGCAACGGCCTGGCTCAGGCTGCGCTGAGCGCCGTGAGAAAGCTTGCTCAGGCTGAGGGCCATCCCCTCCCGACGGCGTCGGTCGCAGGGAACGGGTCGGGCGGGAGCAATCTCCTGCTGATCGTCGCGGTGGCGCTCGCGGCGGTCGTTGCGGCGGGTACGTTGACGGCCTTACGGCACCGCCGGGCCCCCGCGCGGCGAAGCTGAGATCAGGCTGCCTGGCGAGCTGGATGCGTCAGCCATCTCGCGGAACAGTCCAGTCACGACGAACACCGTCTGCTCGGCGACATCGACGGTGTTGTCCCCGACCCGCTCGAGGCAGCGCGCCACGAGGATCATGAACATCGCCCATTCCCGCAGGTCGAGATCATCGCCGACCTCCACTGCACGCCTGAAGATATGACGATTCAGACTGTTGATCTCGGCGTCCTGGCGGACGAGGTCCTGGGCCAGCTCAACGTTGCGCGTCGCGAACGCCTGCCTGGCCTGGGTGACCTGCGAGCGCGCCCGCTGGCCCATCTGCTCGATCGCATCGAGGATCTCCTTGTCCTTGGGCGCCTCGTAGCCGGACAGCGGGACGAGCTTGGCGATATTCACGCACTGGTCGCCCATCCGCTCGACGCAGCGGATCGTGTGCAACAGCGCGGCCACGATTCTCAGGTCGCCGGCGACCGGGGCCTGACGGGCGAGCAGCGACAGGACTCCCTGGTGGACCTCGAGGTAGCGCCCGTCGATCCGGTCATCGTCCGCGACCACTATCCCGGCGAGCTCGACGTCCTGGTAACTAATCGCCTCGAGCGCGCGGTCAAGCTGCCCGACCACCATCTCGAGTCCGCCGAGCGTCTGGCTCTCGAGCTCCTTGAGCGTCTCACGGAACTGGTGGCGGGTCTCCTGCATCTAGAGGACTACCTAGCCGAACTTGCCGGTGACGTAGCGCTCGGTTCGCTCGTCCCTCGGATTGGTGAAGATGTCGTTGGTGGGGCCGTGCTCGACGAGCTCTCCGTCGAGCATAAACGCCGTCGAGTCCGCAACGCGCGCCGCCTGCTGCATATTGTGAGTGACGATCACGATCGTGTAGCGCTCCTTCAGCTCGTCGATCAGCTCTTCGACCTTGAGCGTGGCCACGGGATCGAGCGCCGAGCACGGCTCGTCCATCAGGATCACCTCGGGCTCGACGGCGATCGTGCGGGCGAGGCACAGGCGCTGCTGCTGACCGCCAGAGAGACCGATCCCCGGCGCGCCCAGGCGATCCTTGACCTCCTCCCATAGGCCGACCGCGCGAAGCGCCGCACGAACGCGCTCCTGCAGGTCGTGCCCACGCGTACCGGTGAGTCGCAGACCGGCGGCGACGTTGTCGGACACCGACATCGTGGGGAACGGATTGGGTTTCTGGAAGACCATGCCGATCAGACGGCGCACGGCGGTCACGTCTACACCGTCCGCATACACGTCACGTTCGTCGAGCTTCACGCTCCCCTCGGCGCGGGCGCCCGGAATCTCCTCGTGCATGCGGTTGATGCAGCGGATCATCGTCGACTTCCCGCATCCCGAAGGTCCGATGATCGCGGTTGCCTCCTTGGCCGGGAACTGGAGGCTGATTCCCCTCACGGCATGCACGGCGCCGTAGTAAGCGTGCAGATCGCTCAGCGCGACGGTGTGCGAACTGCCGGAACTGCGCTGGCTGCCGGGCTTGGGCCGCTGGGACGGCATCTCTCGCCCGGCGGGAACATCGGCAGTTGACACGTCGCGTGGCTCCTTGCTCTGGGTCTCGTGGGGGATCATGCCAGGCGGCTCCTTCGCGCTGCGGCTCGGGCTATCAGGTTCAGAAGCAGAATCATCAGCACCAGCGTAAGCGCTGCGCCCCATGC
>CATPAX010000009.1 GCA_955652215.1 uncultured Solirubrobacteraceae bacterium
GATCGCGAAGGACGCGGCGCAGGCATCAGAGAGCCTGTTCGAGGTTCGCGACGACCCCACGGATCTGCTCGAGGACGAGCTCTCGCTGTCGGGCCAGATCCGGGATATCTTCCCCGCTTAGCGAGCGTGCCCGCCGGATCGCACGATCGAGCCGCCCACGCTCCAGCACCAGATGGGCGTGGGCGAGCCGCGCTGCGCTGACTTCCTTGGCCCGCCCGGCGCGCGCGACGAGATCGGCGATCAGCCGGGCCAGCTCCTCGTCTTCGGGCGGGAGGGCCTCGAGCGGAGCATGGGTACGCGTCGCAAGGTGTCGCGCCGCGCGGCGCATCGAGTCGCTCGTGAGGAGCTCGTCGGGATCGACTTGGGACAGTAGGGCTGTGCCCTCCTCAGGGAGGGCGATGCAGAGGGCGAGGAATGTGCGCTCGGCTCGGACGCCGTGCTCGAAGGCCCCTCGCTGGGGCGCCTGCCGTCCGGAGGACCCGATCACCACCGGAGCCGCTTGTCCGGCCAGGACCGATTCGAGCATCTCGTGGGAGAGCTCGAGGCGCCCCGCCACACGGCGGACCACCTCCTCGCGCAAGACACTCGGCGGTAGCTCCGCGATCACCGGGCGCAGCTCAGCGAGCGCGCGGTCGCGGCCCTCGGCGCTGCGGGTGTCCGCGCGCTGGAGGATCTGTTCGATGTGAAACACGACGAATGGGACAGACGCCTCGACGAGCCCTCGCAGCGCGTCCCCACCGTCGCTGTGGATCAGGTCGGCAGGGTCCCTGCCCTTCGGCAGCGGGACGACCCGGAGCTCGAGCTTTCGCCCGGCTACGACGCGCGCCGCGCGTAGCATTGCCTCCTGGCCCGCGGAGTCGGCATCCAGGCACAGCTCGAGCACCCCCACCACGCGTTCGAGCTCGCCGGCCTGTTCCTCCGTGAGCGAGGTGCCCATGATGCCCACCGCGTTGCTAAGCCCGGCCTGGTGAAGCGCGATCACGTCGGTGTATCCCTCGACCAGGATCATCCTCCCCGTGCGCGCGGCGGCTGCACGGGCGAGATCGATGCCGAACAGCTGGCTTCGCTTGTGGTAGAGCTCGCCCTCGGCCGTGTTCACGTACTTGCCATGCTGGTTCTCACGCATCGCCCGCGCTCCGAACCCGAGCACCCGTCCCCGGGCGTCGGCGGAGGGGAACATGATCCGCTCGCGGAAGCGGTCGTAGAGCTGTCCCGGACGCGACCGTGAACGCACCGCGAGTCCGACCGCCAGGAGCTCCTCGTCGCTGAATCCCGACCGCCGGGAGGCGGTCAGGATGCGGTCCCAGGCGCTCGGCGCGTATCCCACCCGGAACTGCCGGAGAGTCTGCTCGTCGAGGCCCCGTCCCACCAGGTAGGTCCGCGCCGCGCCGGCCTCACGCGCCTCCCACAGGTACCGCGCGTAGTAGCCGGCCGCGCGCCCGAGCAGCGACTGGAGGCGCTCGCGGCGCTGGCGGCGCTGGGCGGCAAGCGGATCCTCCCCCTCGACCTCGAGCTGCACTCCGAAACGGCCGGCGAGCGCCTCGAGCGCCCCGGTGAAGTCCAGGCCCTCGGTCTGCATGACGAAGTCGAAGGGGTCACCGGACGCCTGGCAGCCGAAGCAGTGGTAGAGCTTCTTATCGGGGCTGACATGAAATGAGGACGTGCGCTCCTCGTGGAACGGACACAGCCCGAAGTAGCTGTCGACTCCGGCGCGCCTCAGGTCGGACTTGGCGGAGACCAGGGTCACCATGTCGACCGCGTCGCGGACGCGGTCGCGGGAATCGTCGGTGTACCGGGTCACGGCGCGAACGCGACGGGCACGCTGAGCACCTCGAACGCGCGGATACAGAACCGGTCGGTCATCCCAGAGACATAGTCGGTGACGCGCCGGGCGATCTCCCCGTCGGGGATCGAGTCAGGGATCTCTTCTGGATGCGCGCAGAAGTGATCGAACAGCGAGCGGATCACGAGTTCGATCTTCGCATGCTCACGCCGGGCCTCGGGGCCGAGATACACGCGCTCGAACATGAACGATCGAAGCTCGGCCATCGCCGCGCCGACAACCTCGCCCTGCGCGATGTCGCCGGCCGCCTCGGAGTTCTCCACCAGATCGTGAACCAGCGTGTCGATGCGCCGCGGACCACTGTCCCCCAGCACATCGATCGCGCCCAAGGGAAGCTCAGTCACCGACAACACCCCCGCGCGCACCGCGTCGTCGATGTCGTGATTGATATACGCGACGCGGTCGACGAGCCGGACGATCTTCCCCTCGAGCGTCGCCGGTTGCTTGGCGCCGCCCGAGTGGCTGACGATTCCGTCGCGTACAGCAAGCGTGAGGTTGAGGCCCGCGCCGACCCGCTCGAGAGCCTCGACAACCCGCAGAGACTGCTCGTAGTGACGGAAGGCTCCGCCGAAGCGCTCGGCCAGGCAACGGTCGAGCGCTTCCTCACCGATGTGCCCGAATGGCGGATGGCCGAGGTCATGGCCGAGCCCGATCGCCTCGACCAGGTCCTCGTTCAGGCGGAGCGCCCGGGCCACCGTGCGTGATACCTGCGTCACCTCGAGTGTGTGCGTGAGACGCGTGCGGTAGTGATCACCGCTGGGCGCGACGAACACTTGGGTCTTGTACTTCAGGCGCCTGAACGCCTTGCAGTGGACGATCCTGTCGCGGTCCCGCTGGAAGGGGGTGCGGAGCTCGCAGCCAGGTTCTTCGCGGGCGCGATCGGCGGGATATGACCGGGTCGCAAGCGGCGACAGCGTCCCGTCCTCGAGTGCGCGAATGCGCTGCTCGAACCCAGCTGCCACCGGGCCAGTTGGGTGCTCATAGCCGCTGCTCAGCGGGCGATCAGACATACAGTCGATTCTGACAGCGCGAACGCCACAGGACCCCGTCATTAGGGCGCCTGTCGCGTCAGCTTGCGCGAAGCAGCGGGCGCAGCCGCACGTGAGCATGGTGCTCGGTCGTCTCGACGATCGCCCGCTCGGCTTGGCGAAGTGCGAGCTCGGACACGTCGGGGACGTCCGCCAGCGGGCGGCCGAGGGCCGCCACAAGAAAGCGGTAGGACTCCTCGCCAAGCGGAAATGAAGCGGCTTCACAGGAACTGCAGACGACCCCCCCGGCCGCCGCGGAGAACCCGTGTAGGTGCTCGAGCTCACCGCAGGCGGCGCAGGACCCGAGCTGCGGGACGATTCCCGCGGCGAGCAGCAGCTTCAGGCGAAACGCGAGACCGTTCGCCGGCCGCGCCTGAGCCACGTCA
>CATPAX010000010.1 GCA_955652215.1 uncultured Solirubrobacteraceae bacterium
AGTGGAGAACCTCGTTCGGGAGTTCCGAAAGGGACCGCGTGCCGTCGACGGGATCGATCTGGCTGTGTCTGAGGGGGAGATCTACGGCTTCCTCGGACCCAACGGCGCCGGCAAGTCAACGACCGTGCTGATGCTGACGACATTGCTGCCGCCGACCAGTGGCCGGGCCACAGTCGGGGGGTACGACATCGTCCGCGAGGGCGCCCAGGTACGCGCGACCATCGGCGCAGCGCTGCAGGAGGCGGCGCTGGATGCGATCTTGACCGGTCGCGAGCACCTGCTGCTTCAGGCCACGCTTCAGGGCCTTCCCGCGGCCACGCGACGCCGACGCGCCCAGGAACTGCTCGAGCGCGTCGGGCTGACCGAGGCGGCGGACCGGCGCGTTGGCGGCTACTCGGGCGGCATGAAGCGGCGCCTGGATCTGGCACTGGCACTTGTGCACTCGCCGAGGATCCTGTTCTTGGACGAGCCGACCACCGGTCTCGACCCCCAGAGCCGTACTGCGCTCTGGGCGGAGGTAGCGCGGCTCGCACATGATGAGGGCAAAACCGTATTCCTGACCACCCAGTACCTCGAGGAGGCCGATCTTCTCGCCGACCGCATCGGAATCATCGACCACGGGCGGATCGTGGCGGAAGGGACTCCCGCCGAGCTCAAGGCGGAGATCGGCAGCCCGAGCGTCGAGGTGACACCGAGCGATCCAGACGACGGAAACCGGCTGGGAGAACTACTGTCTGGATTTGGCGAGATGCGACGCAACGGTCGTGGCAGCGTCACGGTGCAGTTGCCAGGTGGTGAGGCCGAGCTCGCCGAGATCGTGCGAATCCTCGATCGGGCTGAGTTGCACGTCCAGACTCTGCAGCTACATCAGCCCTCGCTCGACGACGTGTTCCTAGCCAAGACCGGCCGCAAGCTCGAGGGATCAGGAGACGGCGCAGTGGCTGAGGCGCCAGCGGAAGCGGGCAGGCGCGGACGGCGGCGGCGTGGCCGTTGACACATCCCTGACCGGCCGCAGCGCCCAAGCCCCCGGACCGCGAATGGTGGAGCAGACGCTTGCCATCGCGCGGCGCGCGGTGGTGCGCACCGTGCGCCAGCGCGCGCTCATGATCTTTCCGATGATCTTCCCGTTGATCCTGTTCGCGATCAACGGCTCGGCGCTCAACCCCGCGACGCGCATCCCGGGCTTCCCGACCAACAACTATCGCGACTTCCTAATCGCGATGCCTTTCGTCCAAGGCGCGATGTTCGTGTCAATCACCGCCGGTGTTGATCTCGCCCGAGACATCGAGAGCGGCTTCCTGAACCGGCTGGCGCTGACGCCGCTCCGAGGTCAGGCGCTCTTGGTCGGCCAGCTCGGTGGCGCGCTGGTGCTAGGGATCGTTCAGGCGGTCGTCTACCTGCTGGTCGGGCTTGCCAGCGGCGTCTCGTTCGCCAGTGGCGTGAGCGGAGCGTTCGTGCTACTCGCGCTCTCGATCCTGATCTCGTTCGCCTTCGCCAGCCTAGGGGGCGTTTTGGCACTCCGATTCGGGACGGGCGAGGCCGTCCAGGGGATCTTCCCGCTCCTGTTCGTGACGATCTTCCTCAGCTCGTCGAGCCTGCCGCGCAACCTGATCAAGGCGACGTGGTTTCGGGATGTCGCGACATATAACCCGGTCTCATATCTGCTCGAAGCGCTGCGCAGCCTAGTCATCACTGGTTGGGATGCGCAGGCGCTGGCGTTGGGATTCGGATTCGCCGGTGCGCTTCTGGTGATCTCGCTCGGCCTCTCGCAATCGGCAATGAAGACGCGGCTCGGCAGGACATGAATCGCTTTCTCTACGTCGTCCGCGGTGTCGCCTGGCGGTCGATCCACAATACGCTCGTCAACCCCGCGGTCCTAGTCCCCTCGATCGTTTTCCCCCTGTTCTTCCTGATCGCTTTCGCCGGCGGCCTGTCGCGGATCAGCGACGTGCCGAACTTCCACTACCAGCCTGGCTACACGTCGTTCCAGTTCGTGTTCGTGTTCCTGCAGTCGGCGGCGTTCGGCGGGGTGTTCACTGGGTTTGCGATCGCGCGTGACTTCGATTCCGGCTTCGCCCGCCGACTGCTCCTGGGCGCCCCGCGGCGCAGCGGAATTATTGCCGGGTACACCGTCGGCGCGCTTCTGCGCTGGATGCTCACCGGGACCATCGTGACGATCGCCGCCGTCATTGCGGGCATGAACGTGTACGGCAACGGGGTTCAACTGTTCGGGCTGCTCGGCCTCGGGGTGGCCATGAACCTCGTTGCCGCGCTATGGGCCTGCGGGGTGGCGATGTTCCTGCGCACCGAACAGGCGGGAGCGCTGATTCAGATGCCCGTGTTCATCCTCATGTTCCTTGCCCCGGTCTACGTGCCGCTGTCATTGCTGACAGGCTGGATCCATGATGTCGCCAACCTCAACCCGATAACCGCGGTACTCGAGGCAGGCCGAGGCCTCCTGGCGGGATCACCAGTCAAGGTGGGCATCGCCTTCATCGGACTGGCGGCAGCCGCTGTCCTGCTCGCAGTGTTTGCCCGACGCGGCCTAGCTTCAGCCGAGAAGGCCGGCTGACTTACACCACCCTGCTCGTCCGAACGAAGAAATCGACGCGCTGGCCGTGCACTGCTGTGATCAGCATGTTCGCCACGTACTTGCCGTCCGGGGCTGTGAAGTGACACTGAAAGCTGCCTCCCGCCTTGGCCGGGACGCCTGACGGGCAGTGAATGTTGGTCGCCCGAATGCCGGTGTGCGAGAAAACGAACCGCGCGATCGTCCGCTCGGCTGGCTTCTCCAGGATCACCGATTGTCCGCATGCTGCCAGCGGTAGTGAAAGGCATACAAGTGGTATCAGCGCGTATTTGACAGGCCTTTTCGCGGGGCTGGCCACCGGGGCTCTCCTTGAATTTGTTGGCGACGGGATCTGAGTCGACAGTTTGCGTGGCGCGGATCTCGCAACACCGCCCAGCCGTCCGATTCCAGCGAACTCGGTGCTGTTATTTGCTGCTCGCCGGCCGGCGGTGGTGGGAGGTGTGGATGACCCAATACATCGGCCGGTTCCGGCCCCCACTTGAGTGGCGACGTCACGAGCGCGATCACGTTCCCGTGAGCCGTCACAACGCGAAGGGCTTCTGGGTGTCTCCGGGATCCAGATGAGGCCGCGACTCTCGCCACGATCCCGTCATCGGCAAGTGCCGTGTCCAAGCATCTGCGGATCCTCCGGGAAGCCGGGTTCGTGGAGGTCCGTAGCGACGCGCAGCGGCGCCTTTACAGCGTCCAGCCGGAAGCGCTTCGGGCGCTCGACGAGTGGTTGGCGCCCTATCGCCAGATGTGGTCCTCGCGCCTAGAGGATCTCGAAAGGCACCTGGAGGAGATGTCGGACACTGAGAGCTCGGGCTAAGGAGGAACCGATGTACGGAAGGCTGGAACGACTCGACGACACTCATTGGCAGCTGCGTTTCACCCGCACGCTTTCGCACCCCGTGGAGAAGGTGTGGCGCGCGATCACCTTGAAGCGAGCCTCGACGAGCAGCCAGATTTCCGCGCTCAACTGGACAGATGGCAAGAGGTGCGCGCTGGATACAGCGAGCGGTTCGGCCCCGCAGCGGCGACGATTGGCCACCCGAGGGCTCTGAGTGAGCGGGCGCTGTTCGCGCTCGACAGCCAGGGCGATGTTCGCCTGTTCTTCCTGTCGGCGCTCTATCTGCAACTAGTGCTCGGATACAGCCCGCTGCAGGTC
>CATPAX010000011.1 GCA_955652215.1 uncultured Solirubrobacteraceae bacterium
ATCCCGCCAACCGCATCCCCGGTTGCCACCTGTCGCTCCTCCCTGCGGGCGAGGAATGCCAGCCGCTGAGTGATCTGCCGAAGCGGAGACAGGGCGGCGTGATCCACTCGTGTCAGCGGGGCGGTCCGCTCGCTCAAATAGGTCTTGTTGATCTGCGAATGGCGGATCAGGGCGACAACAGCCGTTACCGGCTCCTGCCAGACCAGTGTGACCGCCGCATCGGCGACGAGCAGCAGTCCCGACAGGATCAGTACCGACGAGATGTCGCGGATCAGGCGCTTCATCGCCGGAGCGCTGACCGGGTCCCTCCCAGGGAGCCCGGACCGGCATACGTGATCGGGCCGCGGACGGTGACCGGGACCTGAGCGATCCGCGGCTGGCGTGCCTGCGCGAGCGCGATCACGGCGAAGCTCACCACGCATCCGAGCACCACCGCGAGCTCGAGTGCCGTGAGCACTCCGATCGCTCCTCCGGCGAGCAGGGTCGTGAACGCCCAGGCGAGGCCGATCGGACCGACCCCGAGCACCGTGGCGCAATACAGCGCGGCGAGTGCCGGAGCGACGATCCCGGCCAGAGCGAGGACCGCGACGACCGGCCGCGGCGGGCGTACCTCCGGCGCAATGGCCCACATCCAGAGGTGCAGCGCGGGCACCAACAGCACGGCCGCGAACGGATTCGCGACCCATACTGCCAGCGCGACAGCGCACAGCACGGCCATCAGCGCGGCAGTCGCTCCCTCCCCGGCCACGTCCTGTGAGCTCCGACTCGGAGTGAGTCCCACCAGCGAGACGATCCGCGGTCGAATCAGTACGAACCCGGCCAGCACGAGGGACCCAGTGACGACCAGCAGCGCGACGCCCGCGCCGTGCATGGGGACGCCGGCGACGACCGGCCCGGGCGTCGCGTCGCCGATCAGGCCCGTCAGCTTCGCGATCAGCACGCCCAGCACCGCAAGCCCGAACGGAAGCGCCGCAGATAGCACCCACAGCACCCAGCGGAGCACCCAGTGGCCGCGCCGCCGCGCTCGGGCGAGTCCATCTACCGTTGCCGCCAGGACCGGCAGAATCAGTGCGAGTACCAGCAGCGACACCGCCCAGCTCGGGACGACGTTGCCCGCATACAGCAAGTACGCGGACGGGCCCTGGATCTGGGACGCTCCGTCCAGCGCGGTGATCGTCTCGAGAGCAGTGCGGCCGAGCGCGTCGATGCGGCTCCCGTTGACCGACTCGTTCGCCGCCGGCGCACGGTCGCCAGAGGTCGATAACAGCACCGCCGGCTCCCCCCGGGCAACGAACGGCGACTGCTCCGAAGTGGCCAGGGGAAACGCCAGGTGCATGAACTGGGCCGCAAGGCTGCTCTGGCCAGGACCGATCTGTGCCTGGGAGGACAGGGCGGCCGCAAGCGTGCTCCGTAGGATCGTCGGCGCCACCGCACCGCGGTTCGACCACGGGACCACCACCGGCGAGCGAACGCCGGAGCCGGCCAGATCGCCGAGCACGATCACGGCGTCGACTGGCCCTTGAATCTCCCGAGCGAGCTCAGTTGCGCCGGCGGCGCCGGCCGAGCCGCTAATCGACGCGAGCACAATCGAGTGGTTCAGGGTCTCGCCGGAGAGCACATTTGCGAGCTGGAGCAGGACCGCAGTCCCGGAGAGGTCCGAAGCGGCCGGTGGGTGCAGCGAGTCACGATGGGCAACGACGACGATCTCGCTCCCGGGCTGGCCCGCCAATACTCCCGTGACGTTCTCGAGCGTGCGCGGCCCGAGCGCCGTATGGGCGGTGAACCGCTGCGTGCTCACGACGAACTTCGAGCGACCGAGCTGGTCCGCGACGAACGTCGCGAGCTCCTTGTCTGCAGTCGATCCGGGAGGCCGGTGGGGAAACAGCTTGGCGAGCATCGTCAGCTTCCCGTAGGCGCTTCCGCCGTTGGCGAGACTGAAGGAGTCTGGAGCCAGCGTGCTCCCCAGCGGCCCCTGAGCGTGGCTCAGCGAGAACGCGAACACGATCGCCCCCATCACGACGGCGATCAGCCACGCGCGGTAGATCCGCCCGTTCAACACTCCCCAGAGGTTATCCCCGCACTCCCCACTAACCTTCCAGTTTGGGGTGAAATGGCAGACCGCTCGGCGCGCATCCTGCTCGTGGACGATGAGCAGCCCATTCAGACGCTGCTGTCCTATCCGTTGCGTAAGGAGGGCTACGACGTCGTGCAGGCGACTGATGGCTTGCAGGCGCTCGAGCGTTTCGACGAGCAGCCGTTCGACCTGGTGATTCTCGATTTGATGCTTCCGAGGCTCGACGGGCTCGAGGTCTGCCGCAGGCTGCGCTCCCGCAGCTCCGTTCCGATCATCATGCTCACAGCGAAGTCCGAGGAGATCGACAAGGTCGTGGGCTTGGAGCTCGGAGCCGACGACTACATCACCAAGCCATTCTCGGTACGCGAGTTCTCGAGCCGGATCAAGGCTGCGTTGCGCAGAGCGGAGATGAGCCGCCCGATCGAGCCGAGCCCGGACGAGGCGCCGCTCGGGGTGCTCGACCTCCGGATCGACTTCCCAAAGCGCACGGTCCGCGTGCGCGGCGCAGAGGCCCAGCTGACATTCGTCGAGTTCGAGATCCTCTCGGCGCTGGCGCGAGCCTCGGGGCGCGTTTTCACGCGCGACATGCTGCTCTCGCGCATCTGGGGAGACTCCGCCTTCCGCGACCCGCGCACGATCGACGTGCACATCAGGCACCTGCGCGAGAAGATCGAGCGCGAGCCCAAGGACCCGGAGTACCTGTTCACCGTTCGCGGCGTCGGC
>CATPAX010000012.1 GCA_955652215.1 uncultured Solirubrobacteraceae bacterium
GAATTCCCAGATCGCGATCGCCAGCAGGATCAGCCCGAGGATGAGCGCCGTGAACATCACCCACAAGCCAACCATCTCGAGCACCTGACGCATCCGGGGCTCCACGAGGTCGGACTGGATTCCGTACAGCTCAGCGTGCAGCTTCAGCTTCTGGGCGCCCGTGAGGTAGTTGTCAAGGGTCGGGTCCTGGAACACCAAGCCGATATTTGCGGCGAACGTCATCGCGCTCGCGGACTACGTCGTGCCCCGCCACCGATGCCGAGCCGGCCGTCGGCTTGACGCCCTACGCGCTCATAGGTCTCACTCCCCGTCCTCCTCGGCGAGGATCCGGTACAGCGAGCGGCGGGCTTCGGCCAGCACCTCGCAGGCGCGCTCGGTCTGGCGCTCGTCGCCAACCTGCGAGACCTGCCAGGCGGCCTTGCCGAGCTGAACCAGCAGCGAGCCGAGCTCTGTGAAAGAGTGACCGACTGGCTCGTCCTTGACCTCCCATGGGGCAGGTCCGGTGCCGTCCGCTGCCGCCCGCAGGCGTCCCGCGTCGGTGATTTCGAATAGCTTCGTGCCGTCGCGATCGGTTGCCCTGATCAGGCCCTCGTCCTCGAACTGCGCGAGGGTGGGGTAGACGGAGCCGGGGCTGGGGCGCCAGCGTCCGCCGCTGCGTTCCTCGATCGTCTGCATCAGCTGATATCCGTTCCGGGGACCCTCTTCGGCGAGCAGTCGTAGGAGGGCGACCCTGACGTCACCTCGGCGCTTGCGTCCGCGACCCCCACCGAACGGTCCCTCACCGAACGGGCCGCCGAACGCGCGGCCGCCATGCGGGCCGCCCCACATCCCGGTGAGCGCTGCAAGCTTCTCGAGGTGCTCCTGACGCGGGAATCCCCGACTCCAGTCGTTACTCATGGCATGCCTCGATCGTGGACCTCCGAAGTAGAAAGCGCATCTCGCCTCCGTCGATAGTGTTGCGATGCATACCGATATATCGCAGACAGTCGTATTAGTCAAGTCCCACAGACCAGCCGCGAAGTCGGACCGGGTGTAGCGAATATCGTTGCCCTTCCGATGAGGGTCTTCCGACTACGCAGCCGCGGCCTCCTCGGAACATTCGTCGTCCCGCTTGCGCTTGCGGTCGTCGCTACGGCGCAAGCCCGAATCGTCACCCTGGGCTTCTCGGTGCAAGGGCGCGCAATCACCGCGCAGGTGCTGGGTCCGAATAGCGCCCCGCGCAAGATCCTGCTCATCGGGTGCATCCATGGCAACGAGTGCGCCGGCCGGGCAATTCTCTCCGCGGTGGCACGTCTGCCTGTTCGGCGGGGAGTGCAGCTGTGGCTCGTGCAGGAGATGAACCCCGACGGAACTGCCGCCGACACACGGCAGAACGCGCACGGCGTCGACCTGAACCGGAACTTCCCCTACCAGTGGCAGCGGATCTCGGATCCCACGTTCTACTCGGGTCCTCACCCAGCATCGGAGCCCGAGACTCGAGGGGCGATCCGGTGGATCCTCCGCATCAAGCCGGCGGTGACGATCTGGTATCACCAACACCAGGACCTGGTCGATATGGCCGGTGGCAATCGTGCGGTCGCACGGCGTTATGCGCGGATTGCCGGACTGGCCGCAACCTGCCTCCCGTTCTTACCGGGTACCGCGCCCGGATGGTCAAACCACAAGTTGCCCGGCACGACCTCATTCGTCGTCGAGCTACCCGCGGGACCGGTCGACAGCGCCGCACTTGTCCGACACCTCCGCGCGGTGCGAGCGATGGAGCGGGGTGAGCGGACGGGCTCACGTACGAGCTGCACCGGCTAAACCTAAGCTGCGGGCCGACTCGTCGCACAGCCCGATCGATTTCGCGTTACGGCGCCGGAGTTGCTCCGGCGACGACCCGCGTCCCAACGGTGCCGCTGATCGTCGCGACGGCATTTGAGCCTGAGATCGTCCACCGAGCTGTGAAAGTGCCGCCGCCGGTCGTGGTCAGGTGCGCGAGCGCATCGAACGAGTCGAGCGGGTTCTTCGCCGGGGTGAGCACGACCGTCCCACTGACGGCGATGCCCGGGATCAGCCGGTCCTGACGAAGCGTGAGGAGCTCGCCAGAGTCTGTGACCGTCACCGTGCCGCCGTGGAGCCCGGTGTCGTGGTTGCCGACGGCGGCGTAGAAACGCGTGAACGCGTCCCCAGCGGTCTCGACCGCAGCTGCCGCGAGCTCGCGGTCCGGCACGGAGGCTGAGTTGCCCGCCGCCAGCGTGATCGGCGGCTCCTGCGCGAGCGAATCGGCAAATACACCGACCGAGTGGATCGGCGGCGTCTGCACAGCGCACGAGGTGTTCAGCCTGTCCCGGGCGTGCGGATTCGCCACGAACTGCTCCACCAGGAATGAGCCGCAGACGGTCGAGCCCTCGCCCACGACGTGCGTGGAATTCGCGACCAGGACGAAGCGCGAGTGGCCGCCTAAAGCCTTCAGGATGCGCGGATGGTCGACCGGCGGCGTGAGCGTGTCGAACTCACCGCCGAGCCCTAGCACGGGCAGCGAGGAGGGGATCAGCGGAGGACGGTGGTTAATCGGCGGCTGGGCTTCTGTGGGCGTGGGCCACTTCAGGCAGCCGTCGTAGGTCTCGGTGTTCTCATCCATCGACAGCCACTCGGAAGTCGTGAACGGGAAGAAGGTCTGTGGCGGGAGCGCTTTCTGGGCTGAGCGAAAATCGTGGATCCTCACGCTGATCGGGTCGCGCAGCCTGAACAGCTGCCGGTAGTCCTGGCAAGCGACCGCAAGGTACAGGCCTTCAGATTCCTGGCTCGCCGGCACCATGTAGTTCTCGTCGTAGGCGAGCCGCTGCGCGTACAGCCGCAGCAAGGGCGCCTGGTCGCGGTTGTAAAGCAGCGCACGGTCGGCCGCGTCGAGCTCCTGATAGACGATCGAATCCGACCCGGCGTCGTTGACGAGGTTGACGAGCCCAACCACTCC
>CATPAX010000013.1 GCA_955652215.1 uncultured Solirubrobacteraceae bacterium
CGGTAAACGCGTCGAGCGCCCGCGCAAGCAAAACGGCGTGGTTCCGGTATGACCCTCGGCGATCCGGTCGTCCTCACGTGTGCGATCTCCGGGGCGATCGCCAACCGCGAACAGTGCCCGGCGATCCCTTACACCCCTGAGGAGTACGCCGCCGAGGCCCGCCGGATCGTCGATGAGGGAGGCGTCCACATCCACATCCACGCGCGCCGTCCCGACGGCACGCCCAGCTATGAGGTCGAGGACTTCGTCGCGATCCGCGACGCGATCCGGGCCGAGGTGGCCGACGCCGCAATCATCAACTTCTCGACCGGCACGATCGGCGTCCCGGTGGCCAAGCGGATCGCCTACCTGGAGGCAGGAGCGCCCGAGGTCGCAGCGCTCAACATGGGCTCGATGAATTACGCCAAGTACTCGCGTAAGCGACGGGACTTCGTGTTCAAGTTCGTGTTCGCGAACCCGTTCGAGGAGATCATCGAGCTCCTCGAGGCGATGCGCCGGCTGGGGATAAAGCCCGAGCACGAATGCTTCGACATCGGCCACGTCGGATCGCTCGAGCCGCTGCTCGACATGGGACTGCTGGAGCCGCCGCTGCACGCGGACTTCGTGATGGGCGTGGTCGGCGGGATTCCGGCGAGCGCTCGGAACCTCGCGGCGATGGCGGACAACCTGCCCGCCGGCAACCACCACTGGGGGGTGATCGGAATCGGGCGCGATCAGTGGATGCTCGTCGCGGCAGCGCTGACGCTCGGCGGTTCCATCCGGGTCGGCCTCGAGGACAACCTGTATCTGCCAAGCGGTGCGATGGCCCGATCGAACGGCGAGCTGATCGCAAAGGCGCGTCAAATGACCGAGGACGCTGGAAGACGCCCGGCGACCGTCGACGAAGCCCGCGCGCTGCTCGGGATCCGGGCACCGGCCAGGACATGACGCCGGCGCTCGATGGACTGCGGATCCTGGATCTGACCAGGCTCCTGCCCGGTGGCTTCTGCTCGCTGATGCTCGCCGACTTCGGCGCCGACGTGATCAAGGTCGAGGACACGGGCATGGGGGACTACATCCGCTGGTCGCCGCCGTACTACGAGGGCGCGCACGAATCCGCGCGGAGCGCCTTGTTCCTGGCTTTGAATCGCGGCAAGCGGTCGATTCGCCTCGACCTCAAGCATGATCGCGGCAAGGAAGTACTGCTGGCGCTCGCCCGTGACGCCGACGTCCTGATCGAGTCGTTCCGTCCCGGCGTGCTCGACCGGCTGGGAGTCGGATATGAGCGCCTCGAGCAGGAGAACCCGGGGCTTATCTATTGCGCGATCACCGGCTACGGCCAGGACGGACCGAACCGCGACCGCCCGGGTCACGACATCAACTACCTTGCGCTCGGGGGCCTGCTCGGCCTCGGCGGGGAGGCGGGTGGTCCTCCGGTTCAGGCCGCCGCGCAGATCGCCGACGTCGGCGGCGGCGCGCTGATGGCGGTGATGGGGGTCCTCGTCGCGCTGCACGAGCGGGAGCGCTCAGGCCGTGGTCAGTTGGTCGACTGCTCGATGTTCGACGGCGCGCTCTCGTGGCTGGCGATGGTCGCCGCCGAGACACTTGCCGGGGGGCGGAGCGCACGTCGGGGCGAGCTGATGCTGGCCGGAAGCCTCGTTTGTTACAGGCCATATGCATGCGCCGATGGGTACGTCGCGCTCGGCGCGCTGGAGCCGAAGTTCTGGAGCGCTTTCTGCCGGGGCGTCGGCCGCGAGGACTTGATCGAGCACGCTTTCGACGCGCCGGGCTCGGATGCGCACCGGGAGCTGTGCGAGATCTTCGCCGGACGCACGCGAGAGCAGTGGCGGGAGTTTGCATCCGAGCACGACTGCTGCCTGGAGCCGGTCCACGATCTCGATGAGGCGCTCGAGACCGAGCTCGTCGCGGCGCGGGAGATGGTCGTCGAGATCGACCAGCCGGGGGCGGTGCAGCCGGTAAAGCTGCTCGGCGTGCCGGTCAAGCTCAGCCGTACCCCTGGGGACCCGGCGCGGGGCCCCGGCCCTGCGCTCGGGGAGCACAGCGAGGCGATCCTGCGGGAAGCCGGATACTCGGCGCAGGAGATCGCGGAACTGCTCGGCACCGGTGCGGTTGCCGGTCCCACGGACAGCGTGCAGGGCTCGTTCCTGGGCGGCTGAGATGGCCAGCGAAAACGGCCTTCTGAAGATGTCCGAGCTCGCGGAGCGCTCGGGCGTCACTTCCGGCACGATCAAGCATTACCTCCGCGAAGGGCTGCTCGGTCAGGGGACCGAAGTGGTCAGGACCTCGCGGAACATGGCCTACTACCCGCCGGAGTTCGTCGCCAGGATCCAGCTGATCAAGCGGCTCCAGGAGGAGCGCTTCATGCCGTTGCGCGTGATCCGCGACCTGCTCGCGTCCGACCCCGAACGGGCGGCTGCCCTGATCGAGCTCGAGGATCGCATCCTCGAGCGGGCGATTGCGGCTCGGGAGACCGGGCGAGTGTCGCGAGCTGCGGTCCGGAAGACCTACGCGATGCCCGAGAACGTTCTGAAGCGGCTCGAGGCGCTCGGGGTGCTGACACCCAGCGCCCGCGGATATGACGCCGATGATGTGGCGATCATCGAGGCGATCTCCCGGTTTCGCGCCGGCGGCTACGAGCAGGCGATCGGCTTCACGGTCTACGACACCCTGCGCTACAAGAATGCGCTCGAGCCCCTGGTGGACGAGGAAGTGCGAGTGCTGCTCGAGCGGCTTGCCGGCGCGGTCGACGTCGAGCGAGCGGCGCAGATCATCGCCTCGGGCGCACAGCCGCTGAGGGATCTGGTCGGGGCGATGCACGCGAAGCTTCTGCTTGCGGCGCTCCGCCGGCAGCGAGGCCTGAGCGAGTAACTACGAGGGCTTGATGCGCTCGGATCCCGCTCCAGGCGCCGGCTCCGAATCACCACGAAACGTCGTGGTGCTCCATGACCCCATATCCCTCGGCAAGCGCGGGACCATCCGGCAGCGTGCCCGAGAAGGTCCCGAAGGGCTGGTGATACCTGCTTCGTGTCAGCAGGAGGTTCTCGCTGCGCTCGCGCGTGGCCTCTGCCTCGAAGCGCAGGGTGTCGACGGCCGAAAGATCGTCCGCAAACCTGCACGGCCCCACCTCCGTCGGCTCAGCGTCGATCCAGACCGTGCGCTCGCTGTCACGCGGAGGATCGTTGATGCCGGTAACAAGGTTCCAAGCGACAGGCCGCTCGTCCACCGCGATCCCGACGCCGGCCGACCAGCGCCAGCTCGTGTGGCGCGGGTAGTACGCGGCGGTGTCGTCGACCACCGCACGGGCCACGAACCGGCGCCTGCGCGCGCTTAGCTCGAACGATCCGCTC
>CATPAX010000014.1 GCA_955652215.1 uncultured Solirubrobacteraceae bacterium
AGGTACTCTCGCCGCAGCCCTCGGGAGGCGATCAGCCCTTTCAGTGCGGTGTGGACGTCGTCGCCCTTGGCGACGACCAGCAGACCTGAGGTATCGCGATCCAGCCGATGAACGATCCCCGCCCGCCACGGTTTGTCGCCCCCGGCGGCGCGACCGCTCAGCGCTTGAGCAAGCGTGCCAGTCCAGTGTCCCTTGGCCGGATGCACGACCACTCCGGCGGGCTTGTCAACGACCAGCAGGTGTTCGTCTTCATAGGCGATTTCAAATGGGACGTCTGCCACGGGCGCGGGCACTTGCGGCGCTGCCGGCTCCACTTCGATCAGCTCCCCCGCATTGACTAGGTGGCGCTTTCGCTTCACCCGGCCGTCGACGCGGACCACCCCCTGGTCGATCAGCGCCTGCGCCCGCGCCCGCGAGCCAAGCGGCCCAGCGAGGAACTGGTCGAGCCGTGTCCCCGCCGCCTGCTCGCCGACCCGAAGTGCGAGGAGCTTCTCAGCGGCCATCTCCACGGCGGCCCTCAATCACCAGTAGGAGAGCCAGGACTCCAAAGGTGATCGACATATCCGCAACATTGAAGGCCGGCCAATGCGGAAGCTTGATGAAGTCAGTCACGGCGCCGCTGGCGATGCGATCAATCAGATTGCCGACCGCGCCGCCCACCAGAAGTCCGGTCGGCACCCATAGCCCACGATGCTCCGGACGCCGGGCAAGGTATGAGACCAGTGCGACCAGAGCCGCAAGAGTCAGGATCAGGACCGCTGCGCCGCCGCCAGAGAACAGGCTGAAGGCAACTCCGGTGTTACGGACGTGGACGAGCTCGACGGCCGGAAGGAAATTGCGGTGTTGACCAACCGCAATGCTCGACGAGACCAGGGCTTTGGTCACCCGGTCCAGGACCAGGACGACTGCGGCAAGAGCGCCTGCGCGGACGAACGCGCCGATGCGGGAGGAGGACGTTGTGCTCGCCACGGCCAGCATCAGGCCGTTCAGCCCGAGATCGCGCTGGTGATGACCCGCGAGAGGATCACGAGCACGAGGATCGCGATCATCGGTGTTATGTCGATCTGCCCGATCGGCGGGATCAGGCGACGGAACAGTCGGAGGTACGGCTCGCACACGTCACGCAGAAAGCCGAGGATCGCGTCTGACCACCGTGAATATGGGATGCGCACTCCGAACGAGAACATCAGGTTGAGCAGGATGTACAGCAGGATCAGGAGGATGTAGACCTCGAACAGGGCGCTGAGGTAGTTAGCGATGTCGAGCCGAGTGAGCGCGAGCGTGATCACTTTGCGCTCCACGCGGCCACGGCATCGATCGCATCGTGGAACGCCACGCGAACCCCCGCGCGCTCGAGCGCCGCAATTCCTCGAGCCGTCGTCCCGCCCGGTGAGGTGACCTCGCGCCGGACCGCAAGCGTGTCGTAGTCGCGAGCCTTCAGCAGCTCCGCGGTTCCCGCCATCGTCTCGACGACGAGCCGGCTCGCCAGGGCCGGCGACAAGCCGTGGCGGACAGCGGCATCGACCTGCGCCTCCGCCAGCAGCGCCTGGTAGGCAGGTCCGACGCTCATCACGGCCGCAGCCGCGTCGAGCAGGCCGTCATCGAGCGTCACGATCGTGCCGAGTCGCCCGAACAGCTCGAGCACCTGGCGCTCGAGCGTGCGATCGACCTCCCGCGCCGGCGTGTAGCAGATGACTCCGCGACGAACCTCCACCGCGGTATTGGGCATAAGCCTAAACACCGGTTTGGGCGAGTACGCAGTCTGCAGGGCGCTGATCGAGGTCCCACCGACGACTGAGGCGACAGCCTTTACGACCTGTGCGATCTCACCCGCGACCGGCAGAAACTGTCGGGGCTTGTGGCACAACACAACCAGGTCAGCCCTTCGCGCCAGTTCGAGGTTCGAGTCAAGCGCCTCTCCCCCCACCTCACTCGCGAGCTTCCGGGCCCGGCCGGACCCGGAGTCGGTGCACAGCACCGGCTCTCCCCACCCCCGCGCGATCGCACGTGCCATGTTGCCGGCGCCGATGAGGCCGATCTGCATTAGCTGAAATCTACCGGGGGGTGGCTCAGCCACCTAAACGGAGTCCGGGCGCGGCAGCGCACTAGACGCCTCAGGACTGGTTGAAGAACCCCTTCTCGACGAGGCGCGCCCGCTCCTCGGCGGACACCTCGACGTTGTGCGGAGTGAGTAGGAACACCTTGTCGGCGATCCGCTGCATTCCACCGTCGAGGGCATAGGTGAGACCGCTCGAGAAGTCGATCAGTCGCTTTGCCAGGTCGGTCTCGGTCCCCTGAAGGTTGAGGATCACGGGGATCGAGTCCTTGAACTTGTCGGCGACGTCCTGAACGTCGTTGAAGCTCTTCGGAGCGACGAAGTGCACCCGGACATCACCGCCGCCGCGTCCGTTCCCGCGTCCCCCGGCGACCGGCCGCAGCGGAGCAGAACGCCGCTCCCCGGGCGCGTCATCGGCAAAGATGTCGTCGATCTCGTCGCGCCGGCGGCGGGCGGCGAGGCGGCGGACGTTAGGGCGCTCCCGGTAGGTGTCCTGGATCTCCGACTCCTGCGCGCCGTAGGGCTCGACCTCGTCCTCATAGGCGTCGTCTTCGGCGAGGCCGAAGTAGACCAAGAAGCGATGCCAGGTGTCGCGAAACGCCATTGCAGATCAAAATTCAGCAGGCCGGGAGATTTCCCTGCTGACGATTATGCCGTGCGCTGGACACGAAAATCGATCCTCTATCGATACAGCGTGGTTCCCAGGCGCACGATCGTGGCGCCTTCCTGCACTGCTACCAGGTAATCCTGGCTGGTCCCCATCGACAGTTCTCTGAGATCGTGACGCTCGCAGAGCTCCCGTAGAGCGGCGAAATATGGCCGGCTGTCCTCGGGGCTTCCGGCCAGCGGGGGCATCGTCATCAGTCCTGCCACCCTCACCGGGCTGCGCTCGAGGAACGAGGGAAGCTCTTCCGGGGAGATCCCGCTCTTTGACTGCTCGCCGGCCAGGTTGACCTCGATGAGTACTTCGGTGTCCGGAGAGGCGTGCCGTTCTAGCTGGGACAGAACCGAGTTGCTCGCGACCGACTGGATGTATCGCACGTGCGGGAGCAGCTGCCGTACCTTGCGGCTCTGGAGCTGCCCGATGAAATCCCACGTGAACCGCCCCGGCCACGCCTCCGCCTTCCTAACGAGGTCCTGAGCGCGGTTCTCTCCGACCAGGGTGACACCGGCGTCTGCCAGCGCACCCAGCTCGTCAACCGGCAGGTACTTGACCGCCGCCAGGATCTGGACGTCACCCGAGCCCCCACCAATGCCAGCGATCTCCGCGCGCACGCGCTCCAGGTTGCCGCGCACGCGCTCTGGGTCGAGACCACTGATCAGCTCAACCATGCGACCCCAGCCTGCCTCCCCGTGATGCCTCTATCTCGTCGATGCGAGAACAGCAGGGACTCATCGTCGCAAATGGTGCACAGCTCGACGTCGTGAATCTCTCCGACCCCGGCGCGGCTTAGCTGCTCCCTAGCCCCCGCCTTGAGGTCCAGCTTGCGCCCGTTGCGGAACTCGAGACCGAGCTGTGCGAATTCGGCGTGCACCTCCTCCCCCACCTCGTAGCAGCAGGGCCCGGCCCCTGGTCCAATCGCCGCGAATAGCTGCCCGCCATCGCCCAGCTCTCGGACGGCCCGTACCCCCTCGGCCACGATCCCGCCCACTAGGCCCCGCCAGCCGCAGTGCAGCATCGCAACTGCCGTCCTGCTCGCGACCGCCACTGGGAGGCAATCGGCGACGAGCACCATCGGCGCTACCCCTCGCAGCGCGGTTGCCTGCCCGTCAGCCTCCGGGAAATCGCTCTGGACACCCGGATCGTCGCTTGGAGCGTCCGGGATCGCGGTGAGCCGCCTTACGTGCGTGCCGTGTACCTGGCGGATGTAGCCGAGCCGCGAACCGACCAGGGCTTGGACGCGCTGTCTGTTGCGGATTACGAACTCGGGTCGGTCATCCGTCAGCCGGCCGAGGTTCAGCGAACTATAGGGCCCTTCGGAGGAGCCTCCACGCCGAGTCGTGAACAGCGCCCTCCCGCCGGGGAGGTCTATTGCGATCTGGTCCTGCCAGACGTAGAACGGCGCTGGCAAGTTCAACGAATCAGTAGCTCGACGTCGGGGATCGGTGCTCGCTGGGCGTATTCGAAGTGCGCCCGGCCGGGAGCAGCAAGTGCCTCCACGTGCTTCCAGCCGCCGACACGCCGGGCGCGCTCATAGACGTTGACACGCATCGAAGCCGTCTCGCTGTTGTAGCAATAGGCGAGCTCCCCGTCGGGGTCGTGGTAGGTGACCCCGGCCAGCTGATCGCGGGCGGCATCGACCTCACCCACCAGCTTCAGGTCCCCGTCCACAGCCTCGAACTGCCAGCCGGTCAATGAGAACACGCTGTAGTTGGTCAGCACCCTTCTTGGCGACACGGATCGCAGTTCGCGGCCGTCGATCGAGGCGATCACGGGGGTTCCCGTCGCAAGCTCCCGCCTTCCGGCAGCAACGACCGCTGAGATGCCGTCTACGAAACATCCAGGCCGGGGGGCTCCTTCGAGCGTCGTGAAGTCGTTGCAGTGGGCCCAGGCCCACGATCTCGCGTGCTTGGATCCCCACAGGTGGGCCTGCTGGCCGCGGGCGTCCGACACCACGAGCCTCCTGCCCGCGACGTTGATCTCGCCGGCGATCTCGAGGTTCGGATGGGGCAGCACAAGCTCGGTTCGGGCGACTCCCGCACGGCTGAACGCCGGGTGAACGTGCCGGTAGCCGGTGGGCGCCGAGCTCCAGCGCAGTTCCCATGAGGCGTCGTTGAACGCGCCGGCCGCCCCGCCGTCGGTTAGAGTTGCACCGGCGAGGTTCAGCTTGAACGGCTCTGTGCGGGAGCGAAGTTGACCGATTTCGAAGTTCGCCAACTCCCCATAGCGCCAGGGAGGACGCTCACGCGGGTCGAACACGACCAGCCACAAACCGCACGATGCGCTGCTTGTGGGCTGGCGCGATGGCGCGAGCATCGAGTAGCGGATCCACGCGCCGACTCCAGTGACACGGTCGGTCACGGTGAGGTAGTAGACCTCGTAGTGGCCCGGAGCCCCGTCCCAGCGCAGTGCGTTCGGGTGTCCCACGGGATCCGCAGGCTACCCGGAGGCTGCAATCGCACGCAGTGCTTCGGCGAGCTCCTGTTGTGGCCCGCTGAGCGCGCCGTTGAGCTTCGCGTCGAGCGCCGCGCGCAGCCCGAGGCCGATCGCAGGGCCCCGGGGCACACCCGCGGCGAGTAGGTCTTCTCCGGTGATCTCTAGCTGGACATGCCGTAGGCGCTCGAGCCAGTCGCGCGCCTGCTGGTCTGCCCCGAGGGCTCCGGCCAGAGCCACAAGCTCTGGTGCCGCGCTCCTGAGCGCAGCAGCGATCTCCGAGGGGGCGCTCACCCGCCTCAGCCGCTGTGTCAGCTCGTCCGCGCGGGTGCCAGCAGCGAGAATCGTGTCGCGGTCGGAGGCTTCGAATGCGAGGCGTGAGAGCAGCGGTGCCAGCTCAGATCCGGGGACTTCTCGCGCGGCGAGCGCCAGCGCGAGCAGGTCCGGACGTCCTGCCGCTCCGAGCAGCGCTATCGCCGTGCGCGCCAGGGTTTCGTCCTGGAGGCCAAACCCGGGGTGGATGGCCCGATCCAGCCTGAGTAGCCGCAGGCCGACAAGTGCCGCGACCGGGTCGGGCTCGCGAGCTAGGAGCCGGAGTTCGGCACCTATCCGGGAGCCGCTGATGGTTGCGAGTGCACCGCCGCTGAGCGCTTCCTCCACCAGCTCGCGGGTATCCGGCTCGATCGTGAAGCCAAGCCGACTCTGATACCGGGCCAGGCGCATCAGCCGCGTGGGATCGTCCAGGAAGCTCCCGTCATGCATGACTCGCAGTAGTCCTGCGTTGAGGTCTTCGA
>CATPAX010000015.1 GCA_955652215.1 uncultured Solirubrobacteraceae bacterium
GCGCTGCGGATCTTCCTGCGGGCGCTGCGGCTGCTGCCGGCTGAGCTGGAGTGGCGGGCGACCGTGTTCTCGCCACGAGCACTTGCGGTGCCGGCGACGCTCGGTCGCGCCCTGCGGGATCGCGTCGACTTCATCGATGGTTCCGGCGACGCGGACGTGCTGGCGGGCGCTGATGTGATCGTGCTCGCCTCCGAAGGCGTGAGGCCGGTTCCGTGGACGCTGGTGAGAGCACTGGCGGCGGGTGTGACGCCGGTGGCGTCCCGGCTCCCGGTGTACGAGGAGCTCCTGGCTGACGGAAAGCACGGGTACGTGTTCGAACCCGGCGACGTGGAGACCCTCGCGGCACACCTCACGCGGGTCGTCTTGGACCCCAGTGCGCTCCGGGAGCGGCGGCGCGCTAGGGAGAGTGAGCTGGGTCCCAGGTTTTCGTGGTCGCACGTGGCCGACGAGCTCGAGGACGTCTACGGAGCCCTCGTGGCGCGCCGGCATGACGGGCGGGGTAGCGCCCGGGCCCGCAACGCTCTTCAGTCCCGCAGGCTGATCGACGTCGACCTGCATATGCACACCGACCATTCCTATGACTGCGCCACGCCCGTGGAGGTGCTGCTCGCGGAGGCCCGCGCGCGCGGCCTCGGGGCGATCGCGATCACCGACCACAACGAGGTCTCCGGTGCGCACGAGGCCAGAGCGAAGGCCGACGGATTGAAGGTGATCGTCGGTGAGGAGATCAAGACCGCCAGCCAGGGTGAGGTGATCGGGCTGTTCATCGAGGAGAAAATTCCTCGGGGACTGTCGATGCGCGAGACGATCGCCGAGATCAAGCGCCAGGGCGGCGTGGTGTACGTGCCACACCCGTTCGACCGGTTGCATTCCGTGCCCGACTACGAGCATCTGCTCGAGGTGCTCGACGCGGTCGACGCGATCGAGGTGTTCAACCCCCGGGTGGCGATCACCGAGTTCAACGACGAGGCGGTGCGATTCGCAGCCAAGTACCGGATCCCGGCGGGGGCGGGCTCGGACGCCCATGTCCCCCAGGGGCTCGGGTCGGTGCGCATCAGGATGCGCGACTTCGACGGGCCGGAGGAGTTCCTCGAATCGCTGCGGGACGCGGACATCGTGCGCAATCCCGCGAGCCTGCTGTACGTGCAGGCGCTCAAGTTCCTGCAGACCAAAGCGTTGCCCGGAGGGGCCCGGCAGGCGGCCCGCGATCGCCGCGTGCGGCGGGCCACGGGCCGCGAGCGGCCCCGAGCGAGTGGCCGCGATCGCCGCAACTCCTGATGCACTCGCAAGGACAAGCCAGCCGGCCGTCCAATCCGGTGCAGGTGCCCGCAACCGACGACGAGATCCGCGAGAAGTACCTCGAGCGAGCGATCCGCGAGCTGAACGCGTTCGCGCGCGAGGTCCAGGGCTGCCAGGAGTGCCCCCGAGGACAGCTGATGCCGGTACTTGGCTCTGGGCATCCGCAGGCCGACATCTTTCTGATCAAGCACTCGGCCCGGCCGGCGGAGGTCGAGGAGGGAGTCGCGTTCTACGGACGGACGGGCAACGCGCTGATGAAGTCGCTGAAGCGGCTGTCGATCGACCCGCTGGCGGTGTACGGGACGCTGTGCGTCAAATGCCCTGTACTCGACCCGGCGATGGCAGACCCCGCCTGTGTGGCGCGACTCGCCGAAGAGGTCACGATCGTCTCACCGAAGATCGTTGTAGTGATGGGGCTCGACGCGCTGGGGGTCGTCAACGAGCTCGAGCTGCCGCTCCGGCGGGACTTGCATCCGGTGACCGGCGAGATCCAGCATCTGACACCGATGATCGACGCTCTGTACGTGCCGAACATCGACGAGGCGCTCGACGAGGAGGCCGCCAAGCGCGAGTTCTGGGCGGCGTTCCGGGTGCTCGGGCAGTGGTGGGCTGATCTGCCGCCTTACTAGAGCGATCGCGTTCACGCTGGGGCCGACTCTCTGGCACGACCTGCCTGGGCGCTACTTCTCTCGCGCTGTTCTGCCTGTACGTCGTCGTGGTCAACCCGCTGCACCGGGCAATCGCATTCGCGCGACAGCGAGCAGAGCAGCAGTCGAGTTAGACACCCGACGCGGGGACGATCGGTCACCGCTTGGAACCGTCCGGTTAGACTCGCGGATGTGGCCCTACACGACGACACAACTCAGCTGGCCGACCGCTGCGAGGAGTGCGGAGCGAAGCTGACGGCGACCGAGCTTCAGGCTGTGATGGAGTCGGGCGGTCCGCCCTTGTGCGCAATTCACGCGGCCGAGGACGAGCCCGGGCTCGAAGCCGACGAGGCCGGCTTCACGCCGTAGGCGTCTGCGCCGCGATCACACGCAGGCCTCAGCCCATAGTCAGGGCGATCTTGCCGAACTTCCCGCCCGACTCGAAGCGCTCGTAGGCATCGACCGCCCGCTCTATCGGATAGGTGGCGGCGATCGGCACTGTGATGGCGCCGGTCTCGAACAGCGGGAGCACCGAGCGCTCCATCGCCCGCGCGGTCAGCGCCTTCTCCTCGAGCGGCCTGGCGCGGAGCGTCGAGGAGTGGATCCGACCCCGGCACTGCATGAGCTTCCTGAGGTCGATCTCGCCCCTGGCCCCGCCGCCCACGCCGATCACGGCGATCCGTCCTTGAGTGGCCAGACAAGAGAGGTTGTCTGTCAAATTGGGCGCTCCGACCAGCTCGAGGATCACGTCAAACGGACCATGCTCGGTGAACTCGTCGGGGGCGATCACGCTGGCGCCGAGCTTCTCGACCTCCCCTCGTAGTTCGCCGTTCCTGACGGTCGCGGTTACTCGCGCTCCAGCGCTGCGGCCAAGCTGGATCGCGGCCGTTCCGACGCCCCCAGCACCGCCGTGCACGAGCAGGCGCTCGCCCAACCTCAGCTGCGCCTGGGTGAAGAGCGCATCGTGGGCGGTGGTGAACACCTCGGGGACGCACCCGGCTGCCGTCCAGTCAAGGGAATCGGGAACCCGCATCAGAACTCGCTCGTGAACCACCGCAAGCTCCGCCTGACCGCCGCCTCCGACGATCGCCATCACACGGTCGCCCATCGCGAAGCGGGTGGCCCCATCGCCGAGCGCTTCCACCTCGCCGGCAAGCTCGAGTCCCGGTATGTCCTGCGGCGACCCGGGTGGCGCGGGGTACATGCCGCGGCGCTGGTGGATATCGGCTCCGTTGAGCCCCGCGGCCCTCACCCTGACGAGGACCTGGCCGGGACCCGGAGTCGGGGCGGGATGTTCCTGCAGCGAGAGCTGCTTGTCCTTGATCGTGACCGCTCGCATGGAGCCGGACCCTACCGTGATCGTCGGCCCATCTGCATTAGGAAAGTTGTGATATGCGCGACCAACGTCAGGCGGATCGCTCGAGCCCCCCGCACTGACGCTCAGGCGGATCGCTCGAGTAGCGCCACGCACTCGATGTGGGGCGTCTGCGGGAACATGTCGACCGGGCGCACCCGGATCAGCTTGTAGCCCGCCTGGACCAGCTGGGCGGCATTGGGGGCGAGCGTCGTCGGGTTGCAACTCACGTAGACGATCCGGCGAGGGGACGCCTCGATGATCCGGCGAACGATCTTCTGCGACAGCCCGGCGCGGGGAGGGTCTATCACGACCACGTCGGGCCTCCCGGCGCGCTCGGTCAGCTCGCGCAAGGCCAGGCGAGCATCCCCGGCGAAGAACCGTGCGTTGTCGATCTCGTTCAGTCGCGCATTGTCGATCGCGTCGGCGATGGCGTCCTCGATCAGCTCGAGACCCCACACTTCGGCGGCGCGCGGCGAGATCAGCAGCCCGATCGTCCCGATCCCGCAGTAGAGGTCGTATACGCGCTCGAAGCCGGTGAGCTGTGCGTACTCGCCGGCGATTCCGTAGAGCTGCTCGGCCATTTCGGTGTTCGTCTGGAAGAAGGCTTCGGGAGTGATCCGCACCCGCAGCCCGCCGATCTCCTCCTCGAGGCGCTCGCTCCCGGCTAGAAGCTCCGTCTGGCCACCCTGGGTCGTCTCGGCGGCCGCCTCGGTGAGAGTCCAAAGGACACCGTCCGCGGGTGAAGCAGCCGCCGCCAGACCTTCTCCGTCGAGTTGACCCGGACCGGTCACCAGGCGGACCTGGATCTGATCTGTGCGCCTGCCCTCGCGGACCACAAGGTTCCGCAGGAATCCCTCGTGGGTGCGGCGATCATGGGCCTGCAGAGCTTGCGAGCGGCACCACTGCACGACTCGCTCGCGCACCGCGTTCGCGCGCTCTGAGGCCAGCAGGCAATCCGTGACCTCGATCACGCGGTCCCAGCGGCCGGGAGCGTGAAAGCCGCAAATCAAGCGACCGGCTTCGTCGGTCGCGAATGAGTACTCGAGCTTGTTGCGGTACCGCCACTGTTCGAGCGCCGGCACGATCGGCTCGAGCGTGAATTGCTCGAGCCGGCCAATCCGCGTGAGCGCTTCCTGCACCTGAGTCTGCTTGATCTCGAGCTGGCGCTCGTAAGGGAGGATCTGCCAAGGCGCCCCGGGATGAGGAGCCACTGGCGCGACGCGCTCGGCGCTCGGCTCGAGGACCTCCGAGGTTCGGGCTTGGGCATAGGCCCGCTTCGACTTCGTGACTGTCGCTCTCACCCGGTCGCCAGGCACCGCATCGTCGACGAACACGACATAGCCGTCGCGGCGTGCGACACCGGCGCCGCCGAACGCGAGCGAGTCGATCGTCAGCTCGAGCTCGTCGCCCGGCCGCGGCCGCGTGGTCTGGGTACTTGGTGAGTTCACCCGATCTAGCATGGCAGCGAATGGACCTCGACGGTTACAGGCGGTCTGCTGAGGCGTTCGTCACGGAGCTGACACGGGAGTACTACCGGCACTACGCGGGCCTCAAGGACGAATACGAGATCGAGCCGATCTACGAACGGCACGTCTCGCTATTCACCCGCGAGGCCGTCGAGTCGCTGCGCGAGTTCGCCGATCGCGCACCAAGCGGCAGCGAGGAGCTCCGCAAGCTGACGATGCTCGTCGACTTCGCGGTTGAGGGCTACATCGGGGAGGCCACGAAGAGCACCGAATCGGAGCTGGCGCGCCGTGAGGCCGAACTCTCATTCGATTTCGACGGACAGCGCCTCGGGTTCCGCGAATCATCTGTGGTCCAGGCGAACGAGTCTGAGGCCGGCCGACGTGCGGCAATCGAGGATGCTCGCCTGCTGCTCACCGAGGAGCAGCTGGGTGATCTGCATCGAGAGTTGCTCGATCGCGCTCATCGGTGTGCGGCGGATCTCGGCTGGGCGAGCTACCGGGATATGTGCGAGGACTGCAAGCTGATCGACCTGGGCGCGCTCCAGCGCCAGACGGACGCTTTCGTCCGGGCCAGCGACGCGGTGTATCCCGAGCTGCTCGACCCCGAGCTGCACCGGACGTTGGGGTTCGGTTTCAAAGATCTCGCGCGAAGCGATCTGCCGCGCTTCAACCGCGCCGCGGACAAGGATGCTCTGTTTCCCGCGGATCGACTGCTTCCGAGCTTCGTCGAGACGATGCGTGGCCTCGGCGTCGACGTGCAGGCGCAGCCCGGGGTGATACTCGATGTTGATCCACGCCCAAAGAAGTCGCCGCGCGCGTTCTGCGCCCCGGTGCGCTCGCCCGGAGAGGTGTACTTGGTGCTGACGCCGATCGGAGGACGCGAGGACTTCTCAGTGCTCTTTCACGAGGGTGGGCACACCGAGCACTTCGCCCACATCGACCCGGCGCTGCCGTTCGAGTTCCGCTATCTCGGCGACAACTCGATCACGGAGGCATTCGCCTTTCTCCTGGAGCATCTCATCGAGGACCCGGAGTGGCTTCGCCGGCGACTTGGGGTTACAGATACTTCTGAGCTAATTTCGCACACCCGCGCCCAGCGGCTGGTCTACCTGCGACGTTATGGCGGGAAGCTCGCCTACGAGCTCGAGCTGCACGGAACCAACGGATCGCGGGGGTTCACTGCGCTCGCCGATCGGTACTCCGAGCTGCTCGGTGCCGCGGTTGGTGTGAAGTGGCCGCGGGAGACGTTCCTGGCTGATGTTGACCCGGGTTTCTACTGCGCCTGCTACCTACGCGCCTGGGCGATCGAGACGTATCTGCGTCACGCGCTGCGGCAGCGCTTCGGCGCCGCGTGGTTCGAGCGTCCCGAGGCCGGCGATCTGCTCAGGGAGCTCTGGCGGGAGGGCCAGCGGCTCACTCCCCAGGAGATGCTCGCGCAGCTCGGCGCCGGCGACGAGCTCGACTTCAGCGTGATGCTCGACGACCTGGGCCTGCGTAGTCCATCGGGCTGAGCGCCTCAAGTCGGGCCGCGTCTGCCCGATCACGGTGTGTATGGCTTCCGCTTGCAGGCCAGTCATCGCAGGCACTGGCACCTATGGGGCGCCTACCCCCGGACCGGCAACGAGCTCCTCTCTGAGCGATCCCGAAGGGGTCGCTGTCGACGGTGCAGGCAACGTCTACATCGGCGACTTCCGCAACGACGTCGTCGAGAAAGTCACCCGTTCCGGAACCCTGTCGATTTTCGCCGGAACCGGGGCGTTCGGCCAGCCCATCCCAGGGCCAGCGACCAGCTCGCCCGTATGGCGGCCTACCGGTTTGGCGGTAGACAGCGCGGGCGAGGTATTCATATCCGCCTGGGGAGTCCTACCCGCGCCAGATCGCCGCTGACGCCGCGCAGTGGTGGGCCACCTTCGAGCTCCGAACGGGAAGTCGTACATCGTGGCGCTTCAGGGTTTCCTGCGCGCTCACGGATATCGGCCCTGAGCGCAGGGCCGCCATTTCGGGTGGGACGTTTTGGTGGGATCCCACTAGGCCGTGACGAGGAATTCCAGCAGTGCCTTCTGGGCATGCCGGCGGTTCTCGACCTGGTCCCAGATGCGCTGGCGATGGCCGTACAGGACCTCGGCGGTGATCTCCTCTCCCGGATGTGCGGGGAGGCAGTGCAGCGCCACGGCTTCCGGCGCCGCAAGGTCGAGGAGCTCGTCGTCGAGGCGATATGCAGCGAGCGCGCGTTGCCGCTTCACTGCGGTAGCCGGCTCATCGTCCATGCTCACCCAGACGTCGGTGTAGAGGGCGTCGGCCCCTCTGGCCGCCTCGCGCGGATCGCGCATCAGCTCGGCGCCGCCGACCGGCTCGAGCTCGTATCCCGGCGGAGAGGCGACGCGAACGCGAACGCCCGCGAGCTGGCCCAGGAGCGCAAGCGAGCGCGCGACGTTGTTGCCGTCTCCTACGTACGCGAGCGTGAGCCCCTCGAGCTTGCCGAACGTCTCGCGCAAGGTGAGGAGATCGGCGAGGGCCTGGCAGGGGTGATGCTCCGCGGTCAGCATGTTGACCACGGGAACCGAAGCGTGGTCGGCGAGCTCCTGAACGACGGTATGGGGGCCGGTCCGCATGGCGATCGCCGCGACATGGCGCGACAGCACGCAAGCGGTGTCGCGCACCGACTCTCCGCGCGTCAGCTGCATCTCATCGGCGCGAAGAACCATCGGGTGGCCACCCAGCTCGACCACTCCCGACTCGAGCGAGACGCGCGAGCGTGTCGAGGGGCGCTCGAACAGCAAGGCGACGCTACGGCCGCGCAGCACGTCCGAGGACAGCGGGTCGGCTTTCAGCTCGAGCGCGCGATCGATAACGGCGGCAAGCTCAGCGGCGCTCAGCTCGGTGCCGATTAGGAAGTGGTGCGGCGGATGTATCACTGGACAAGCTCCGGGTCAGGCGAGCGCGGGAGTGTACGGTCGTGGTGATGGCGTTACGGGTCCTGACCTGGAACCTGATGCATGGTCGGTCCTTACCTCCGGCAGGCCGCTACCTGGAGGACGAGTTCGTCGCGGCCCTCGCTCGGTGGGAGTGGGACGTAGCGCTCCTCCAGGAGGTCCCGCCCTGGTGGCCGCCGGTGCTGGCCCGGAGACTTCAAACCGATCACCGGATGGTCCTCACCTCGCGCAACTCCCTGCTGCCGATTCGACGCATGATCGCGATCCGCCGGCCCGACCTGATCAAGTCAAACGGTGGTGGAGCGAATGCGATTCTGACCCGTCGCGGGACGATCCTCGACCACAGGACCCACCGGCTCTGCTGGTTGCCCGAGCGTCGGTGGCTTCACGCGGCGCAGATCGCAGGCGCCGACGATTCGCAGACACCCCTGTGGGTCGGCAACGTGCACCTCACGGTCCGCAATCCCGCGGCCGCCGTGGGCGAGGCAAATGCAGCCGCGGACGCTTTACTCGGGTGGGCTGCCGGCGCTCCGGCGGTGCTGGGCGGCGACTTCAACGTCCAGTCTCCCTCGGCAACGGGGTTCGAGGTGGCGGGCGGACATAACGTGGATTACCTGCTGGCCAGCGGTCTGAGGGCGACAGCTGACCCCGAGGTGCTGGTTCGTGGGCTCCTGTCGGACCACGCCCCCGTCGCGCTGGGCCTCGCGCGATCGTCGTCAGATTAGGCGGGTCCTCAGCCGCGACCCGCGCGCAGCCCGAACCCGCGCACCATCAGCAGCGCCTTCTCTCCGAGCGTTCCGTGGGCGGGGAGCACGCCAAGTTGCGTCGCCGCGCCATATAGGTCGAAAAAAGCTCGGACCCGCAACAGCTTTGCGCGCCGCAGCTCGCAATAGAAAACGCAGTGCACGACCACGAAGCGGTTGGTCGGGGGTAGCCCCTCGAGCTGGCCCTTGTGAGTCCCGAGCAGCTTGCAGGGCGCGGCGACGAACCGCCTGTTGGTGAGGCGGTCGCCGGTCCGCTCGAGGCGAGCGTCGGGGAACGCGGCCCACAGCCGCTCCGCGTGGCGGCCCAGCGCGTCGGCTCCCTCGAGCGGTTCGGCGGTCAGGGGATCTTCGTAATGCAGGTCGCCGTCACACACGGGCTCAAACGCGCCGGGGTCCCTGCCCGACCAGGCTGCCTCCCAGGCGTCGATCAACTCGTTGACGGTCATCGCTCGCCTGCGCGCATCACGGCGTGGAGTCGAAGCTTTCGTCGAACACCGCCAGCCCTTCTGCAGGGCTGGACGCGCTGGCGTAGCGCCGGCGCGGAATGCGTCCCGCCACGCGCGCCAGCAGACCGGCTTCGACCGACAGCCGGATTGCCCGCGCCATCGCGCGCGGATCGTGAGCGCGCGAAATCGCGCTCGCACAGAGCACTGCGTCGCAACCGAGCTCGAGTGCGAGCGCCGCGTCCGAGGCGGTCCCGACGCCCGCGTCGAGGACGACCGGAACATCTGCCTGCTCGACGATGATTGAGATGTTGTACGGGTTGCAGATGCCCATGCCGCTTCCGATCGGGGAGCCAAGCGGCATCACCGCAGCGCAGCCGACATCCTGCAGCCGGCGCGCGAGGACCGGGTCGTCGGTGGTGTACGGAAGAACGACAAAGCCGTCGTCGACAAGTGTCTCGGCGGCGCTCACAAGCTCGACCGCATCGGGTAGGAGGGTCCTGTCGTCCCCGATCACCTCGAGCTTGATCCATTGAGTCTCGAGGGCTTCCCGGGCGAGGTGGGCGGTGACGACGGCGTCCCGCGCCGTGAAGCAGCCCGCGGTATTCGGGAGAACCTCCACTCGCGCCTCGTCGAGCACCTCGAGGACCGAGCCGCGTGCAGCCGGGTCGAGCCTCCGGAGGGCGACGGTGCAAAACTCGGCTCCGGACTCAGCGAGCGCCGCGGCGAGTATCTCGTGATTGGTGAAGCCGCCGGTGCCGAGGATCAGACGCGAGTGAAGCTCGCGGCCGGCGATCAAGAATGGGTCGGCGATGCCCATCATCCACCCTGCACTGCGACGACGATCTCGAGCTGGTCGCCGTCGGCCAGCTCCGTGCTCGACCACAGCGTCCGTGGGACCACCACACCGCTCAGAGCGACAGCCAGCCCGCGGCCCCCTGGGGCCCCGGCCACCGAGTGGAGGACGCTGGCAACAGTGCTCGCCGGCTCGATCTCGCGCTGCTCGCCGTTGATCGTTACGTGCAAGTCACACCCCTGCCGCCACTGGCGAGAACCGAGCGGGGGAGAACGCCGTGCGGTCGACCCCTTCGATCGACGCGGGCTCTTCGCCGCTCAGCCCGGCTATGACCAGCTCTGCGGTGATCGGCGCCAGCAGCACTCCGTGCCGGTAGTGGCCTGCCGCCCAATGCAGGCCGGCGACCGTCGACTCGCCGATCGCCGGAAGATTGTCGGGAGTCACAGGACGGAGTCCAGCCGAGAGCCCCGCGAGCACCAGCTCGCCGATACCTGGCAGCAGTTCGATCGCGTCACGTAGCAGCTCGAAGCACGCACCCGCCGTGACGGTCGTGTCGAACCCGCGCTCCTCCATGGTCGCGCCGAGCACATAGCGCCCGTCGCCCCGGGGAACCAC
>CATPAX010000016.1 GCA_955652215.1 uncultured Solirubrobacteraceae bacterium
CTCAGCAGACTGGCGCCAAGGGCCTCTCGCCGAGAGTCGGCTCCCGCATCAGAGCGGCGGCCTCGATCGCGCGCTCGCCCTGAATGAAGTGTCGCCCCACCCGGAATGCCGGCAGCCGAGTCACACCTTGCTCCCGCAGGCCACGAGCCGACGCGCTGATCGCCTCGTCCCAGATCGGGTCGCCGGCCGCGGCCAGACACGCCTCGATCGAAATCCCTGCCGCAGCCGCGGCTTCGACGAGGACATCCGTGTCCTCTAGGTCGAAGCCCCCACAGAACGCCAGACGGCTGGCGGCAAGGACAAATCGGTCCCCTGCTCCCAAGCTCGCGGCATGGACCGCCGCGCGAAGCGCGCCGGGCCGCGGTGCCGGGTAGCGCTCAGGCCAGACGAGCGGGAGCCGGAGGGCCAGCGCGCGTCGTTGCGCGCTGGCACACTCGGCTTCCTTACGCCCCCACGGCTCGCCTGAAATCAAGTTTGAGCTCACCGGGATCCAGTCGACCCGGCCGAGCGTTCGCGGCACCTGCTCCGCCGCGAGATAAGAAAACGGGCAGGCAAGGTCGAAGAAGAACGCGGGACGGCCGCCCCGGTTCTGGCGCGAATGCTTCGCGCGCCGCGGTTGCAAGTCGATCAGGTCGCCCATCAATAAGGGAAAACGGATGCGACGGCGAAAACTGGCGCAAACTGAACAGGCTTTTTCTCGCGCCCGGCGGAGGTTGGGGCTAGACTCGGCTCCGGCTGACAGCGGGGTCCAGCCGCACGCCAGCCGGGAGGCATCGTCATTTCACACGTCCCATCGCCGAAGCGCCATCCGTACGACCAATGGTCGCCAGATTCGCGCGCCCTGGACCTGGTCGGCGACAAATGGACGCTGCTGATCGTCCGCGACTTGGCGGCGGGACCCCGCCGATTCGTCGAGCTCCAGCGAGTGCTCCCTGGTATCTCGACCGAGCAGCTGCGCTCGCGGCTGAACCGGATGGTCGCCGACGGCATGCTGACCCGCAAGCGATATCGCGAGGTGCCGCCGCGCGTCGACTATGAGCTGACGTCGCGCGCGCGCGACCTGATGCCGGTGCTAGGCCAGCTCGCGCGCTGGGGCTACGAATGGGCCTGGAGCCTTCCTCGGGACGCGGAGGCCGTCGATCTGGGCGCGATCTTCCGCTTGGCGCCGGGACTGCTGGCAGGCGGAGACAGCTCGGGGGTCGTCGAGTTCGTGGTGGAGGAGCCGCGCGTCGAGCCATCGTCATACACGTTCACTATCGGCGAAAAGGGAGTCGCGATTAAGGAAGCCGGGGCAGATGCACCTGACGCAACGGTTACGGGCGCGAAGAGCGCCTGGATCAGCGCTTTCTCGCCCGACCGCGACCGCAGCGGGCTGCTGGTCACCGGCAAGGACGGGCTTGCGCTGCACCTGCTCGACGCGCTGGCGGGCGCCGACGCGGGCAACGCGTCAGCCCGGGCGGCGTAACACTCGCCCACCGAGCGGCGACACCTACTTGTTGGAGTACTTGGCGGGAAGGATGTGCGGGATCTGGTACCTGCCGGCGGCACCGGGCAGCGGCGGAGCGACCCAGCACGCTTGGTTTCCCCCCGTCACCGGCTGCGAGCCGTCACCGGGGGCGCCAGTGTTCTTGCAGTCCCAGGACGGGAGCGCGAAGTTCCCTGGGTACTTGCCGCCCGCCGAGAAGCCGAGCGGCTCGGCCAGCCACAACGGCGGCGGGTACGTGTTTCCGCGGTTGTTGGCATCGCGAGCAGTCGCGTAGAAGTTCAGAGTCTCAGGTCCCACGGGGGCAAACTGGCGCAGGTAGTGGCCACACGGGACCCCGCCACAGGTCACCCCGTTGCCTCCGAACAAGGTCGTCTTAGCGGCGATTCCCGAGGCGCCATTCGAGATGAAGTCGGAGATCAGCTGCTGGTGCAGGGAGAGCCAGCTGAGGATCGGGTTCAGCTGCTCGAGGAACGGACCGAGCGAGCCGAACAGTGGCGTGGCCCCGTTCAGGACGTCCCGGATCGCGGGGAACCCGGTCTGCGAGGCGGTGATCAGCGGGCCGAGTTTCACGAACAGCGTGCGCAGATCCGGCGAGAGGACCTGCACCGAGTGGAGCGTCGGGCCGAGGGCCTGAGCGACCGGCTGGAGCTCCTTGATCAGCGGATCGGCGTCGATCGCGAAGCGCTGCAGGCGGGCCATCGTCGCCTTGGTCTCGTTCAGGAACGTCGGGAACACGTGAAAGGTTTCCGCGAGTTTATTGTTGTTCGCCGCGGTCGTGGCGAACGTGCTCTCTGCGCTCGTGATCAGGTTCCGGAGCGCCGCCTGGTTATGGCTGAGCGCGCCGAACACGGCGCCGCCGCTAGAGACGAGATTGACCAGCGCGACGTGCTGCACGTCGAGCACCTGGAGGATGTCTGTGGCGTCGGCGGCGAAGTGCGGCAGGTTGCCGAGCACGCTGTTGAGGTTCTGGTCGTTCCCGGCCAGTGCCTTCGCGAGCTCCTGCTGCCAGACCTGGAAGGCATGCCTGGTGACCGGGTCGAACGCGTTGAAGATCTGATCGAGCTGCACCGACGGCACCACCTGCCCCCGGCCGAGCATTCCGCCATCGGGAATCGCCCGTGCGCCGGGAGAGCCCGGGGCGAGCTGCACGTAGGTCTCCCCCAGGATCGTCTTCTCGCGGAGAATCGCCATCGCATCGCGTCGAACCGGCGCGTACTGGTTGTCCATCTGGATCGTCGCGATCGTCCGGTTGCCCTGAGGATCGAGCTGCTTCGAGACGACCTTGCCGACCGAAACCCCGGCGATCCGGACATCGGCCTGGGTGGCGAGCTCCTGGGCGTTCGGGAAAGAGACCTTGAACTCGTAGCCCTGCGGGTTGAACGGGATCGTGCCGCCGAACGACAGCCACAGGAACAGGAGCAGGCCCACGCACGAGAGCGCGAACAGCACCATCGTGGCGATCCGGGTGACTGGAGGAGAGCCGGTTTCCATCAGGGAATCTTCAAGATAGGAAGGTGGCAGAGGTCGACAAGCGTCGAATTGCGCCCCAGCAGGACTTGCGACGCTCCGTTGAGGTTGATCAGCTGCAAGTAACTCGGGCAGCTTGCCTGGAGGAACAGGGGGCGGAAGTCGCCGTTGGCGTCCTGCTGGGAGAACAGGGTCCGCGCGTTATGGTCGAGCCAGGCCAGCCACCACAGATAGCCGTGCTGGCCACCACCCGGCGAATAGCCCGCCATGTTGACGAAGTGGTTCAGCACCGTGAACGCGTTGGCCAAGTTCGGCGTCGCGGCGGCCAGATTGACCGCGGCCGGGCGCAGATCGCGCACGACGGGTCGAGCAGCGATCACGAACGGCCGGATCTGGTTCTGGACGATCGGCGCGCTTGGCTTCGACAGGGCTGCGAGCGCCGCGTTGGCCGCCGGGAGCGCTCGCGCCGCGGGCAGGAGCGCCAGCGAGGTCGGACCGAGCTCCTGCGCGAACGCCTGCACCTTCCCCAGCGTCGTAGTGGTCTGGCTGAGCGTGCCGGGCAGGTCGGCTATGGCCCGGCTGACGTTCCGATCCTCGGAGGCAAAGGCCCGGAACACCTGAGAGCTCGAGACGACCAGCTGAGCGAGCTCCGCCTGCTTGACCACCAGAGCGTTGTTGAGCCTGCGTAGTGAGTTGACAAAGCGCCTCAGATTCGAGCCGCGCGCAGCGACGGCCCTATTCAGACGCGCCAGGTCGCGGTGGGTGGGCTCGAAGCGCTGGAGCACCTGGGCGAGCTCGTTGCCGCCGTTGTTCTTGAGTCCCTGACCCGCGCCGTTGACGAGCAGGTCGAGGTAGGCGCGCGTATCGGAGTCAAGCGAGGCGAGGATCTCGTCGAGGTTGACCTGGGGAAGCGTGTTCGAGACGGGGATCGTGAACCCCGGCTTTGCCACTGGCGCGCGTCCAGAGCCCGGGTTGAGCTCGATGAACATGTCCTGCAGGCCGGTGCGCGGGCGCAGCCAGGCGGTCGCGTCGGTGTGGATCAGGTGCTTGTAGGACGGGTCAATCTCCATCTGCACGACAGCGGTCCCATCGTGCAGACTGACCCCTCCGATCGAGCCGATCTGAACGCCCGAAACGCGAACGGACTGACCCTGCCCGGGCGTGACGGCCTGGGCGGTGGAGAAAGCGGCGTTCATCGTGAACGGCGCCGACTGAATGAACGGGAACCGCAGGCGCTCGTGGTTGAGGATGTATGCGGCGACCGCGAGGGCGGCGACCACCAGCACGAGGATCGCCGCGAAATCTGTGAGGTGGGTCTTGATCGCGCGCTTCACGGAGACTTCCGCCCCTGGCTGGCGGCCTTGGCTGAGCTCGCGTGGCGATGGCTGGCGGCCCCCTGCGAGGGCCTCGAGAAGAGGCTCAGGCTTGTCAGGCTCGGCGGGGGTGCCGCCGACGGGCTCGACAGGTCGGTGATCGCCGGCTGGGTTTCGCATGGGACCCCGGGCTGCAGCGGCGGCCGCGCATCGCCCGGCGGAAGCGTCGGCTGCTCGCCGACAATCGGCGCCACCTCGCCGCCGACCAGGCCGGGCGTCAACGAGGTCGTCGCGCTGTTCCCGAGCGCGCCCAGGATGCGGATGTAGGGGCCGTTGGCGTCGAAGTTCCGCGACTCGCCGGCGAGGCCGGGAAGGAAATCAACGGCTTCGACGTAGACCTTGCGGGGCGGGAAGCCGTTTGAAGCGCTGAAGTGAGGGTCGAGCAGCGTCAGCTGCGACCAGGGGTAGATCACGTTGGCGACGCAGCTCGAGGCCGGCCGCACGCCGTCTCTCATCAGCGGGATCGTTTTCTGCGCCAGCTGCGCGAGCGCCGGGGTGGCGACGGCCAGGTCGGCGGTCAGCCCGCGAAGCTCGGCGGGCTGGACCAGCTGACGCAACTGGGAGATGAACGGCAGGCTCACGTCGATGGTCGGGCCTGTCGACCGGACGCCGGGGACGAGCGTCCGCGCAAGCTGGCGGAGCGGCAGGAACGACGAGTTGAGTGCGTTGAACGCCGGGATCGCTGCGGCAAGCGTCTGCGGAAGGTTGGCGACCGCGTGGCGGAGCGCGACGTTCTCGCGAGCGAACGACGCGGCGGTTGTATTGAAGTCCGTGATCAGGCTCTGGAGGGCCTGCGGGTTGGCGTCGAGCGCGGAAGCCACATCGCCGGTCTCGTAGATCGCGTTCGAGAGGTCGTGCGGCTGGATTCCGAGTGCGTCGTGAGCCACGATCGCGGAGTACTTGTAGGCCGGCAGCCAGTACCGGATCGAAGCGTTATAGGCACTGCCGCCCTGGTCCACGGCGATCCCGTACTGCTGGAGCAGGATCTGGAGGTTGCGCCTGGTGTCCGCCTGCAGCGAGGTGAGCACCTGATCGAGTTGCACCGGCTCGATCCCCTGCTGGATCGGGAAGGTGAAGTTGCTCTCGATGGTGGGCGCCCCGGGCGAGCCGGGGTGAACGTCGACGAAGAAATTTCCCTCGAGGAAGATGCGTGGGCGGATCGCAAACGTCGCGTCGCGGTGCAGCGGCAGGCCATCCTGGTTGACCGTCATCGTCACGTCCGCGGCGGAGCATCCGCTCGCACCGCCGTTTGCCGGCCTGCATCCGGTCACCGGCGACACGCTCTGTACGCTCCCGACGTTGACGCCTGCGATCCGCACCAGCGCGCCGGGGCGCAGCTGGTTTGCGTTGGAGAAGATCGCGTGGACGGTGAACGGGCTGGCGAACGGGTTGGCGAACTTCGTGAACCCGAGATACGCGAACACGACGATCGCCACGATCCCGATCACGCCGGCGGTAAAGGTGCTGATTCGGGCTTTGCGCCTCATGGGTTCGCCGGGTTGTAGGCGGTCTGCGGGCCGGTCAGCGGGTTACGGCTGAAGGTCTCCCCGGCCGGCACATGGGCGCGGCCGCTGAAGGTTGGGCCCTGGTTGCCTGGGGTGTGCTGATCCACCGCAAGCGTGCGGCCCTGTGGGTCGAAGTAGTTGAGCTTCAGCGGGTAGCCGCGCTGCCCGGTCTCGCAGTCGGCGTTGCCCTGGTTGTCGGTCGCCGCACCGTAGCTCTGGGCGTGGAGGAACTCGGGCCCTCCCAATGTTCCCGACGGAGCGGAAGCACCCTGACTGACGACGGTCTGGTTCCCGGGATTGGGATCCGCGTTCAGCAGCGCCCGCTGGGCGAACCCGTAGCCGGTTCGCGCAGAGATGTGCTCCGACAGATACGTCCACCAGTAGTTCCAGTCGTTGCAGACCGTCTGGAAGGGGCCCAGGTAGCGGACCATCGGATTGAGCGTGTCGGCGGTGGCGGTCAACGCGTTAACGGCGATGTTCGTGCCCGGTGCGAGCGCAAGCTGCCGCAGGGCGGTCATGACCTCCTGGAGCTTCGCGTTCAGCGCCGGCGTGCGTACCAGCGTCCGTGTGCCCGCCTCCAGGGCCGGGTTCAGTACCGGCAGCGCGGCTCGCAGCGATGCGGTGGCCGGGGTTAGCTCCCGCCCGAGCGTCGCGAGATCGGCCAGCAGCGGCTGCGCAGTCGCGAGCGAGCGCGTCGAGACCGAGAGCGTCGACGGCGACTCCGCGATCGTCGACTCGAGCACACCCGGCTCCCTGGTGAGCGCCTCGAAGGTTTTAGCGGCCTCCCCGAACAGCCTTGCGTTGGTCTGGGCGACCGGAGCGATCGCGCCCAGGAACGAGTTGAGCGAGGTTAGGAACCGGCTGAGGCCAGTGCTCGGCGCGGACAGGTCATGCGCTACCGGAGCAAGGTGGCCGAACAGCCGCGGGAGTGTGGCGATCGTGTCGTTGAGGTCAGAGCCCCGTCCAGCGAGCGTGTCGCCGATCCCCACCAGTGAGTTCTGGATCGCCCTTCGGGTAGGCGAATTGAACGTGCTGAAGATGTCGTCGAGCTGCACGGGCACCGTGGTCTGTGCGAACGGCACCGTCCCGCCGTCGGCAAAGTCGTGTCTGGAGATACCCGTGTGCAGATCGACGTACTTGAGTCCGAGCACCGACAGCGGCCTGATCGACACCGTGGAGTCCGTCGGCACCTGTCCGTTTGACTGATTGAGCTGGAGCGTCAGCTCAGCCCCGACCTGGCCGTTCGGCAGCTCGATTGGGCGCATTCCCGACACCAGGCCGACCCTGTAGCCACCTTCGCGCACGTCGTTGCCGACGACGATGCTGGAGGCGTTGGCGATGTCCACGTGGATGGTTCGCGTCGGGACGAAAGGCAGTCCCTGATTGGCGTTGTAGGCCAGGAACACGGCCAGCAGCAGCGCCAGCACCGTGACAGCGCCGATCAGCACCGGGTTTGCGAACGCTGGCTGCTGCTGAGGTCTCATGGGGCGAGCAGGTAGTTGAGTAGCTGCCGGGTTTGCGCGGAGGGGGAGCCCCCCGCTCCGAGCGCCGGCGCCCCCCCGACCGCCGCTCCGCCGCTGGTAGCCGCGCTGTTCGCGAGGCTTCCGGAAGAGGATGGGGGCGTCGAAGCGCTCTGAGCGGCGGCCGCGGCCGAAGCGCTGAGCTTGCAGGCATTCGTCTGGGGGCCACGCTCGCCGGGAGGCGCACCCCCCGGATCCGGGACGCAGGCGCCCGGATTGGTGGGGTCTCTCTCGTTGATCCCGGGCTGATTGGGCCCTAGCCACGCGTAGCACTGGCGGTAGCTCGAGCCGTACTGTGCGAGGCCGTGCGCGACCGATGCGGGAGTCGCGTACGGCGCGCAACGCGGATCGACGAACGCGTCGACCGCGAGCAGGTGTCCGTACTGGCTGTAGGCGTTGATCGCCAGCGGCTGATTGAACGCATACTGGAGGAGCGCCTCGAGCCCGGTGAAGCCCTGGCCGGTGGGACTGCGGCTGTCGGCCTCGACCGCCCGGTTGCGGCTGTCGAGATCGCGCAGCACGATCGCGAGGTTCTGTGCGAGCTCGGGGGTCGGCTTGGCGAACTGGTTGAGGGCGGCAACGGTCGGTCGCGCCGCGATCACCGCGCTACGCCCCGTTACCGACGCCTGCCCCAGAGAACGGATCGCGGGCAGCGCCGAGTGCGAGAAGGGGACCAGGTCGACGAGCAGGCGGTCAAGCTGCGTAGCCGATGCGTGGAGGTTGGTCAGAACCGGCTGGTTGTTGGTTGTGGCAGCGCCGAGCTTCGCCATCGCCGGGCGAAGCTGCTCGAGGAACCCGGGGAGCTCGGCCAAGGTCGAGCGCAGGTTCGTCTGTTGGGTTGCCGTGGCGCTGGCCGCTTTGTTCGCTTCGGTTATGAAGCGCTGAACCATCACGCTGTTGTTGGCGAGCGCGCCGATCACGGTGTCGGAGTTGACCGTCAGCTCCTGGAGCGTCTTTGAGTCGTTCGCCAGCAGGTTCAGGAGGTTGTCGGTCTCGGTCAGTGCCGGCACGGCGCGCCGTAGCGCGGCCTGCAGGTCGCCTGAGCGCCCGGCGGCCGCGGCGCCGAGCTCGTTGATAATCAGCGTCAGGCGTTCCCGGTAGGGCATCCGCATCACGTTTTGCAGCAGGTCTGCGGGAATCGTCGACTGCGTCTGGGTAACGTGGATCGTGCTGCCCGCGGTTAGAACCCTCCCGGACTGGCCGGGCTGGCAGTCGATGAAGTACTCGCCGATCAGCGACTGGGGACGCGACTGGCAGAAGGCGTCGGAGCGAAATTGTCCGAACCCGCCCTGAGTGACCTGGACGGTGGCCACGGCGTGCAGCGTCCGCTGATCGAGGCTGAGCGATGTGATCGTCCCGGCGGGCACCCCCGCCACCTTGAAGACGGCGCCCGGAACCAGCCCGAAGGCATTGTCGAACTCGATCCTGTAGGTCCCTGGCGCCGTGCCGTTGGACGCTCCCGAGGCGATCACCAGAAACGCCAGGACGGCGATCAGGAGCGCGGAAGCCGCGAGCAACCGTTTCATGGGCCGGTCGGGACCTGACTTGGATTGCACGGGTAGCCGGTGTACGGGTAGTAGAGCGCGCCGCGCTCCATCGAGCCGGGGCAGCGATCGCCCTGACCGCTCGTGATGATCGGCTGGCCCGTGGGCGTCCCGACGCCTTGGAATAGGAACTGGAAGCCCGCCAGGCCCTCCGGCGGCGCCTTGCTGACTCCGTTTTGGAACGAGCCCAGCCCCACCAGCGGCGCGATTCGGCTGGAGCTCCCGTTGGCGTCGATCGTCCCGGGATGGGTGTAGCCCTCGAACCAGCCTGTCAGGTCAACCGCATACGGCCGAGCTATCGCCAGCTCGGGCGTCGAGTTGTTCAGCGCGATCGTCGTTTGCGGGAACGCTCCGGGCCGGAGCTTGCCGTTGGCCTGCACCGGGTGAACGGTGACCGCCGCGAGTGGAACCCCCAGGTTGGTCAGGTCGATCAGGTCGTTGTTTGGTCCCGGCCGGCTGACGATGTTCGCAAGGTCCTGAACGGTCGGAACGGAGTCCCGCGCCAGCGGCTCGAGCTGGATGAGCAGCTGCCTCAGCTTCGGGGCCACAGGCTTCGAGACGTTCACGAGCGGAGTGAGGTCGTCGAGCGCGGAGCGCAGGTTCTCGAACGTCGTGTTCGCGAGCCGCATGAATCCGGGCAGGCGCTGGATCGACTGCCCGAGCGCGGTGCGCTCGGAGGCGAGCGCCTGTGTAGTGGTGGCGAGGTTCGCCACCAACGCACTCAGATCGGTGCTCCGTTTGGCGGCGTCGGTGAGCAAGCCGCCTGATTGCACGATGAACCGCGTGAACTGTGAGGTGTCGCGGTTGATCTCGGCGAACAGGACGCTCGTCGAGACGACCGCGGGATTCAGGTACTGCCACGCGACCTGGGCCTCGGCGCCGCTGCCCGCGTACTGGGAGGCGGACCCCTGGATCACCTCCTGAAGTGCCTGGCGGGTAGGGCCGTTCAGCGTGTTGAACAGCTCGTCGAGGTCGACCGCGCTGGTCGTGTTGTTCGTGTGGATCACCCCACCGTCCGGGATGTTCGGAGCGTTCCCCGGGCCGAGGCGCAGATCGACATAACGGCTGGCGATGCCCGACAGCGACACGAGCCTCACCGTCGCCTCGGTGCCCTGGCGAAGCGGGGCATATCTACCGTCGCTGATGTCGAGCGTGAGCTGGGCGAGACCGCGCGGGGTGATCGCGATGTTCGACACCGTGCCGACGCTGTTTCCAGCCACCTCGACCTGATCGCCGGTGACGATCTGGCTGGCGTTCTGGAACAGCGCTTTGACCTGGTAGCCGCCGCCGCCCCCGAGGACGATCACAATCACCGCCAGAAACGCGATGAGCACCGCGGCGAGGGCGGCGCTCCGCCCGATCACCCTTGAGCTGCGCACCGCGGCGACCTACCCAAACGATCTCCTCCTGTGGCGCCGCGGCCACGCCGGCGGCTGCTGGGCGACGCTAGCAAGGCGCTCCGCGCAGTGTCAATCACGAACCCGGCCCCCAGCGACCACGCTCACGCCGCCTGGCGGGGCAGTACCCGGGGCGGGACTCGAACCCGCAATGCCCTTTCGAGCAGCGCTTTTTAAGAGCGCCGACTTTGCCAGTTTGTCTACCCGGGCGCGCGGCGGATGTTAGGGCCCCAGTGGGCGGTCAGGACGCCTCGGCGCCGACGCCAGCCAGAGCCTCGTCGACGTCGGCATGGGGCACTCCCACCCCATCGGCGACTGGCGCATAGGTGACCTGCCCGCCGGCAACGTTGACGCCCATCTTCAGCCCCGGGTTCTCGCTGACCGCTCGAGCGACGCCGGCGTTCGCGAGGTCCAGCACGTAGGGCATCGTGGCGTTGGTCAGCGCGTACGTCGAGGTGATCGGAACCGCCCCGGGCATGTTCGTAACGCAGTAGTGAGTGATCCCATCGACTTCATAGGTGGGATCTGAATGCGTCGTCGGCCGGGAGGTCTCAAAGCACCCGCCCTGGTCGATCGAGACGTCGACGAGCACCGACTGTTGCTTCATCACGCCGAGCTGCCGGCGGGTGATGACTCGGGGGGCGCGTGCCCCATGTACGAGCACCGCCCCGATCACGAGGTCCATGTCTGGCAGGCGCTGCTCGATTTCGAGCGTTGATGCGAAGCAGGTGTCAGCGCGCCCCCCGAAGATGATGTCGAGCTCGCGCAACCGGTCGAGGCTTCGGTCGTAGACGTAGACGGTCGCCTCCATGCCGATCGCGATGAATGCGGCGTTCATCCCGACCACGCCGCCGCCGATCACCATCACGTTGGCGGCAGCGACACCCGGGACTCCGCCGAGCAGAACCCCGCGGCCTCCGAGCGGCTTCTCGAGCATGAACGCTCCGGCCTGCGTAGCGATCTTCCCCGCGACCTCCGACATCGGAGCCAGCAGTGGCAGCCTCCCGCGCGTGTCCTCAACCGTCTCATACGCGATGCAGATCGCGCCCGATTCCATCAGGCCGCGGGTGAGCTCCGGGTCAGCGGCCAGGTGAAGATAGGTGAACAGAGTGTGGCGAGCCTCGAGTCGAGAGACTTCGGGCGGCTGGGGCTCCTTGACCTTGACGATCAACGACGCCTCCTCGAACACCGCGTCGGCGTCCGGAACCACGGTGGCGCCCTGCGCGGCATAGGCGTCATCGCTGATCGCGGAGCCCACTCCGGCACCGCTCTGCACGAATACGTCGTGTCCTGCGTCGACGAGCTCACGCACTCCTGAGGGCGTCAGCGCGACGCGGTACTCATCGGTCTTCACTTCGGTTGGGACCCCGACCCTCACGCTTGCTACCTCTCTCTCAAGTAGTTCTCTATGGCACCAGCTCCCGGCCGCGCAACGCGAGCCAGAACTCGATCCGGTCGCGCGCGGTCGAAAGGTTGCGGCCTGTCAGCTCCTCAACCCGCCGGATCCGGTAGCGGAGGGTATGCCGATGGCAGTACAGCCGCTTCGCCGCCCGCTCCCACTGACCATTCTCCTCAATGAAAGCCTCGAGTGAGCGCATCAGCTCACCGCGATAGTGACCCTCGCTGGCCTCGATCGGGCCCAGGATCGAGTCGCAGTAAAGCCGGAGCGCCTCGTCGTCCTGAAGGGAGAGCAGCAGCTGGAACGATCCCAGGTCGCGGTAGGTCGCGACCCGCGAGCCCGTGAGCTCGGACGGCGCGCCATCTTCGCCGGTCCCGTCGCCAGTCATCGCGAGAGATTCGAGCGCGCACCGGGCCTCGTGAAAGCTCCGCTTGGCTTCACCACTGGCCACGGCTCGCCCCACCCCCACGCGCACACTTGTTTCGAGCGCAGAGCTCGTGCATGTCGCTACCAGCTGGGCGAGCGAGAACAGCTCCTCGTCCTCGATCCCCGGGACCAGCGCGCAAGCGAGGCTGCCGGTGCTCGCCACCAGCGCAGGTGTGCCCTCGTCGCGCAGCGCTCCCCCGATTGCGCCCTCGAGCGGAGCCGAGGAGCCGCGGCCGTTGGGCGGCCCCTGGATCACGATCGCCGCGACGCGGTTGACCAGACCGAACGGCGATAGCCTGCGGGCCAGCTCGGGGCCGGCGAGCTCTCCCCGGACCAGCGCGTCGAGCAGGTCGCCCGCCAGGCGCCGCTCGGTGTCGCCGGCAACGCGAGAGCGCAACAGCTCGAGCGCGACGAGCGTCACCGCCTGATGAAGCGTGAGCCTGTCGAAATCCGACAGCGCACCGGAGTCCTTGATCGCGACCAGCCACGCCTGTGGCGCGCGAACCGCCGCGCCCGACCCATTCTGCGGAGCGCCGCCCGGTGCGACTGGCAGCGCGAGGCTCTGGTTTCCCTCCGGCGCCGAGGGCACGAAAGCGCGGGCTTCTCGCCTGCGGGCCCGCTCGCGGACATCGGCCTGCAGACTGCGCAGCGCCTCTGCGTCGAGCGCCCGGCGAAAGGCCCGCTGCAGCATCGGCTCACCGCGAGAGTCGAACACGATCACGGTTGCGCCGATCAGGGTCGCCAGCGCGCCTGCCAGCGCCTCGAGCCCGCGCTCCGAGAGCACGATTCGCTCGAGCCGCTCCTGGGCCGCGAGCGCGCGTCTCAGCACCGCGTACTGCTCGTTCACAAGCTGGCTGAACGCGCCCTCGGTGATCGCGATGAAAGGGAGCTCGTAGGGAACTTCGAACACGGGAAACTCGCGGTCCCCGGCAACCTCGAGGATCGCGGGCGGCACGGTTTCGTGAGTGAAGCCCGTGCCGAATCCCATTCCGGCCAGCTGATGATCGGCGAGTCGCGTGACGAACTCCCGCTGGCTCTCCTCCCTGGCGAGCTGCAGTCCTGTGGTCAGCAGCAGCTCGCCCCCCGAAAGCCATGGCGTCGGATCCTCCAGCTCGGAGATGTGAACCCACCGCACGGGCAGGTCGAGACCACCATCCCCGGCCAGCAGCTGGAGATCGAGGTCCCTGAGCAGGTCCCGTAGGGTCAGCAAGGCAGGCCTAGCTGTGAACGTGCATACGTTCCCCGGCCTCCTCGAGGACCGGGCGCAGAATCGACATGATCTCCTCGAACTGCTCGGGGCCGGCAATCAGCGGTGGGGACAGCTGGATCACCGGATCGCCGCGGTCATCCGCGCGGCAGATCAGTCCTCTGCGGTAGAGCTCGGCGGACAGGAAGCCGCGAAGCAGCGTCTCGGACTCCTCATCGCTGAACGATGCCCTGGTCTCCTTATCCCTGACCAGCTCAATGGCATAGAAGTAGCCCGCGCCGCGAACATCCCCGACGATCGGCAGCTGCTTGAGCGAATCGAGTGTGGAGCGCAGGAGCTTCTCGTTGGAGCGCACGTTCTCGAGCACGCCCTCGTTCTCAAACGCGTCGAGGTTCGCCAGCGCGACCGCGGCGCAGATCGGGTGCCCGCCGAACGTGAAGCCGTGGGTGAAGCTCGTGGTCCCGGTCAGGAACGGCTCGGCAACGCGGTCGGAGGCGATCACCGCGCCCATCGGCGCGTACGCGCTGGTGAGGCCCTTGGCGGTCGTGATCATGTCGGGCACGTAGTCGTAGCGCTGGGAGCCGAACCACTCGCCGAGACGACCCCAGGCGCAGATCACCTCGTCGGAGATGAACAGCACGTCGTACTCGTCGCAGATCTCGCGGACTCGCTGGAAATAGCCCTCGGGAGGGACGAAGCATCCTCCCGCGTTCTGTACCGGCTCCAGGATCACTGCCGCGACGGTGTCGGGGCCCTCGAACTCGATCCGCTCGGCGATCGCCTCGGCGAGCTGGCTCAGGTCGTAGTCGGCAGGCAGGTGATACGTGTTGGTGTTCTGGACGTGACAGCCACCCGCGAGCAGCGGCTCGAACGGCTGGCGCAGCTCGGTGACGCCCGTCGCGGTGAGGGCGCCGAAGCTGGTCCCGTGATAGGCGATCTCGCGCGCGATCAGCTTGTATTTGTTCGGCTTGCCCGTCAGCTTGTGGTACTGGCGCGACAGCTTCAGAGCGCTCTCGACCGCTTCGCTACCACCGCTGGTGAAGAAGACCCGGTTCAGGTCGCCCGGGGCGAGCGAGGCAACTCGTGCGGCGAGCTCGATCGCCGGTGGGTGGGCGTAGGACCAGTTGATGAAGAACCCCAGATCCTTGGCCTGATCAGCGCCCGCTTGGGCGATGTCGGCGCGGCCGTGGCCGATGTTCACGCAGAACAGTGACGAGAGAGCGTCGAGGTAGCGCTTGCCGTGCTCGTCGTAGACGTAGCAGCCGTCGCCGCGAACGATGATCGGGATGTCATGATCAGCATAAGCCGATAGACGGGTGAAATGCATCCACAGATGCCGGCGCGCCAGATCCTGGAGCGTGCCCTTCTCTGACCCGATAGCTGTGTCCGTGCTGGCCATTTGCTCCTCCCGGGGCGCTGATTGCCATTTTGTACAAAGTCTTGCCCGGAGCAGCCGCCACAATTGTTCAAACCGGAGTGGTCAGCTCGGAGCCTTTGTGCAAATCCTACATCCCCTGCTTCTAGTTGACGTCGATGGAGTCATCTCCCTGTTCGGGTTTGACCAGCAGCGACCACCCGCCGGACGCTGGCAATCGATCGACGGGATCCCCCACTATCTGTCCGCAGGCGCAGGAGCGCACCTTCGCTCGCTGTCCGAGAACTTTGAGCTCGCGTGGTGCACGGGCTGGGAGGAGAAGGCGAATGAATACCTTCCCTTGGCTCTTGGGCTTGCAGGCGAGCTCCCGCACCTGAGCTTCGAGGCCGTCGACCGCAACACCAAAGCGCACTGGAAGCTCGGGGCGGTGGACCGGTTCGCGGGCGAGGCTCGCCCGCTGGCCTGGATCGACGACGCGCACGACCATCGCTGTCACGCTTGGGCCCGCGCGCGTCGCGGCCCCACGCTCCTCGTGGGGACCGACCCGGCGGTCGGACTGACCGCGGAGCACGTCGAGAAGCTCCTCAGCTGGGCGGCGAGTGCGACCAGCTCAGCCGCTGGCGGTGAGCGAGAACACCGGCGCTAGCCTCGCGGCGACACTCGCCCAGCTCGCGCCGCCGTCCATCGAACCGAACACCTCGCCCGACGTCGCGCCGAAGTACAGCTCGAGCGAGGATCCCCTTCCCGCGCGCGCGAACGCGAGCCGGAGCACGGTCAGGAAGGCGTCACGCTGCGGAAGCCCCTCCTCCCGGGCGCGCCAGCTCGCGCCGGCGTCGCGGGTCTCATACACCCGTACCCGGCCGCCGGGGGTGACCCTGTCGCGGTCGGCCTCGAGCGGGATCACGAAAGCGCTGTCGGGGTCGGCCGGATCGAGCGCCATCGGGAAGCCGAAGTCCGACGGCAGGCCGTCGCCGATGTAGCTCCAGCTGGCTCCGGCGTCATCGGAGCGATAGACACCGCCGTGGAACTGCATGAACATCCGCTCAGGCCTCTCGGCGGCGCGCTCCATGTGGTGCACGCACAGCTGCGTCGCCTGCTCGGGCGCATCCTCGGGCAGATAGCGAGCCACGATCCCCTTGTTCCCGCGCCTCCAGGAGCGCCCGTGATCCTCGGTCAGCCAGACCCCGGCAGCCGAGACCGCGACCGCCAGGCGGTCCGGATCGCCGGGCCACGGCGCGATCGAGTGAAGGCACAGCCCACCGCCGCCCGGCTGCCATGACTCGGCCTTCCGGTGCTCCCACAGCGCTTCGTTCAGCTGCCAGCTCTCGCCACCGTCGGCGCTCTCGAACAGAACTCCCGGATCACCGCCTGCGTAAAGCACGCCATCCTCGCCGGGGGTAATCACCCAGATGCGCTCGAGCGCCTCGTCTCCCCCCGCTGGAAGGGCGACACCCTCGGCCTGAGTCCACTCGCCCTGCGGGTCCTCGGTATAGAAGATCTTCGGGCCGTAGAACGGATTGGTGGTGGCGGCAAACAAACGACCTGTGCGCGGGTCGCGAATGGCGTACTCGATTGGCTCGCCCGCGAACGCTCGAGCGCTCACACTGAATGCGGCTCCGTTCTCGCCGTTCAGCACGAACAGCCCCTTCTTGGTACCCACCACGAGCTCGGTCATGTTCCTCCAGTGATCGCGGGAAGCACTTCGACTCGGTCCTCGCCGGCGACGCTCGTCGCTTCGTTCCCTCGCTCTCCGTTGACGTAGACGTTCAGGTGGCGGCGGATCGTGCGGCGTTCATCGAGCATCCAACCTACCAACGCCGGGTATTCGTGCTCGAGCCCTTCGAGCAGGTCGAGCACCGTCGAGCCGTCGATCCGGTGCTCGGATGCACCGCCCGCGAGCTGCTTCAGCGGTCCCCAGACGCACACGCGTGCCACACCCGAATCCTACGAGCGATCGAACGCTCCGTGGCGCCCGGCGCCGCCGCGGAAGCGCTCGAGTCCCGGGCCGACCTCCTCGAGCGAGGCGATCCCGTGGCGAAACTCGGCGGCAATCGCGGCCTGCTCGCCGAGCCCCTCCTGTTCGAGCAGCGACAACCTGTCCTCGCGCATGCACCGCTGCGGGAAGGCGGCGAGCTCGCGGGCGAGCTGCTCCGCGGCAGCCCTGCTCTGACCATCTGGCACCAGACGATTGACGAGCCCCATACCCAACGCTTCGGAGGCCTCCACCGGGCGACCGCTGAGCACCATGTCCATGGCCCGGCTTCGTCCGATCAGCCGCGGCAGCCGCCAGGTCCCTCCATCCATCAGTGGGACTCCCCATCGCCGGCAGAAGACCCCGAACACCGCACTCTCCTCGGCCACCCGCAGGTCGCACCACAGCGCCAGCTCGAGCCCGCCGGCCACCGCATGGCCGGCCACGGCCGCGATAACCGGCTTTGACAGGCGCATCCACGTCGGTCCCATCGGGGCGTCGCCATCGGCACTCACCCGATTGCCTGCCGGGGTGCCGATCGCCTGAAGGTCGGCGCCCGCGCAGAACACGCCACCCTCCCCGTGCAGCACCGCGACTGCAGCCTCGGAATCTTCGTCGAACTCCCTGAAGGCCGCCGAGAGCGCGTCGGCGGTGAAGAGATCAACCGCGTTCCGGCGCTCTGGGCGGTGCAGCAGCACTGTCGTGACGGGGCCCTCCCGCTCGATCCTGACCGCCTCTGTCACCGCCGTGGCCTCAGGCCGGGAGCGCCCGGTCGACGATCGCCCGGGCATCGAGTTTCGCCCCTAGCGTGCCGTACACGCGGCCGCAGTCGCCGGCAAGCCGCGACGCGCAGAACGCGTCGGCCACCGCCGCAGGGGCGTGCCGGACCAGCAGCGATCCCTGCAGCGCAAGCGCCAGGCCCTCGACCACGCGCCTGGCGTGGAATTGAGGCTCCTCCGCGGTGAACAGGTCCATCACCTGCGCGCGCGCGCCCCGAAGGTGCTCGTCGAGTCGCTCGTCGGCTCCCGCGGCGAGCTCGCACTCGGCCATGAACGCCTCGAGACCATCCGGATCGCGGGCCATCGCCCGCAGC
>CATPAX010000017.1 GCA_955652215.1 uncultured Solirubrobacteraceae bacterium
CCCCTGGGCCGCGCGGATCTATCAGCGCGACGCCGTGGCGCCCTGAGTGGGCGATCCAGGCGCGCCGGCCGACCGGAATCTTCACCATCAGGTAGATCAGGATCCCGGGGGTGATGTCGCGGAACAGCGGGGTGCTGCCCTGCGCGCGGGCCCGCGGCCGACTGCCCAGCAGCGCAGCGAGAAGCAGCCGCGCGGACGAGTTGGACAGTCGCTCAACGCCGGATCCGGTGAGCGAGATCAGTTCCTCGTGCCTGCTGCCCGAGTGTCTCGATGCGCTGAGGGTCGCAGTCGGCACTTGGTAGACGCCTTCGCCCCCGTGAAGCGGCATGAATCCGCCTGAGGTTCCGCCGGTTGCCCGCAGCGTCTGCCCTCGGCGGACGAATACGGGGATCACGTGGATCGCATCGCCGTCGGGATCGAGCCGCATTGGCACGATCAAGCGTCCTCCGTCCCCGAGTTGCTCGAGCCACGCGCGAGGAATCTCGTCTGCGCTCGCGGTGACCACGATGCGGTCGTAGGGAGCCCCGGCAGCGAACGCGCGCCGGCCGTCGCCGACGACGACATCGACGGGCGCGCCCGCGTCGCGGAGCGCACGGTCGGCTCGGGCAGCGATGTCCGGATCGATGTCGATCGTCACGACGCTCCCGGACGGCCCGACGATCCGCGACAGGAGCGCTGCGTTGTACCCGGTCCCCGCGCCGATTTCGAGCACCCGGTGGCCGGGCTCGAGCTCCAGCAATTCGAGCATCTCGGCCATGATCGCGGGCTGAGAGGAGGAGCTGAGCGCCATCCCCCGCGAGTCCTTCTTGGTTACGTGGGCCTCGTCGCGATAGACCTTCTCGAGCCCGCCGTCAGCGGCGACCTCAGGGATGAACAGCTCGCGGAGGACCTCGGAGAACGCGATCGCGACCGCGACGGTGCGGATCGTTCCGCCCTGGCGAAGCTCGCTCACGAGCGCCGCCCGCAGATCGCCTGAGTCAGGCATCGATCAGCACCCCGGGGTTCAGCGCGCCGGTCGGGTCGACGGCCGCCTTCGCGGCGCGTAGCGCTTCCGCAAACGGCTGCGGTCGCTGTCGGTCATACCACGGGCGGTGATCGCGTCCGACGGCGTGATGATGGGTGATCGTCCCGCCGCCGTCGATCACCGCGTCCGAGGCAACCTGCTTGATCGCCGCCCATTGCTCGAGCTCGGCGCCCCGCCGAACAGGCGCCACGATCGTGAAATAGGGCGCGGGTCCATCGGGATAGACGTGCGTGAACCGGCAGGTCACGGACCCCTCTCCACATAGCTCCCTCACCGACTGCAAGGCGCGGGCCATAACGTCGGCGTGAAAGGTCTCGAAGCGCTCCCAGGTGATCGCCGTTTCGAACGTCTCGGACAGGACTCCCATCGCGACGAACGTGTCGCGTAGGTAGGGGGCTCGCAGGAAGGTCTCGCGCCAGCTCTCGACCGCGTGGTCGCCCGGACCGACGCGGCGATCCCAAGCGCCGCCATGATCGCCGCAGCACTCCAGAGCGAGCGACATCCACGGTTCCACCGGGTGGTGAGCGGACTCGAACCCGAGGACGAGCAGCGCGCTCGAGCCGTCGCCCGCGCCCGTCAGTCGGCACTCGGCGGCGTCGATCAGACGGCAGTTCGAAGGATGCAGGCCGGATTGGGATAGCTCCCGCACTGCGCCCACGCCGGCGGCGAACTCGGTGAAGCGGACCGGAACCGAGGCGCGGTGCCCGGGCCGCTCACGGACGCGCACCCAGGCCTCGGTGATCACCCCCAGGATTCCCTCCGAGCCGATCAGGACGCGGTCGGGGGAGATGCCCGCGCCCGATCCCGGAAGTCGTCGCGACTCCCACACGCCGATGGGCGTGATCGCGCGGACGGACTCCACCAGGTCGTCGATGTGCGTGTAAAGCGTCGCGAAATGTCCTCCCGCACGAGTCGCGATCCATCCGCCCAGCGTCGAGAGCTCAAACGACTGCGGGAAGTGGCGCAAGGTCAACCCCTGCTCGCCAAGCTGGTGCTCGATGCGGGGCCCGCGCGCTCCGGCCTGCACCCGTGCCGCAAGCGAGACCCGGTCGACCTCGAGAACCCGATCGAGCGCGGTCATGTCGATCGTGACGCTGCCGGCGAACCCGTCGCCGGCCGGCGCCTCGACGCCGCCGACCACGCTGGTGCCGCCGCCGAACGGGATCACCGCCGTCCCTTCACCGAGCGCCCAGCTGAGCACCTGCCGCAGTTGCTCCTCGTCCCGCGGGCGAGCCACCACGTCGGGCGGACTATCGAACTGTCCGCGGAATCCGCGCACGAGGTCGCGGTAGGAGCGGCCGTAGCAATGGGCTGCCCGTTCGTATCGGTCGGTCGAGCAGACCGCGGTGAGCGCCTCCGGAGGGGTCAGACGCGGCAAGGGCATGACGACATCCGACAGCGGGACCGGCGTCTCCGGGTCGGGGGATCCGAACCCGAGATGACCGGCGAGGAAGGCCGCGGTGGAACGGAGCTCGTCGGCCGAGGGCTGCTCGTCCTCGTATCCCCATCCCCAGTGGCTGCGCCGTCTTTGCACCGAGCGCCGAGCCTATCCCGATACCGTGTGCCACGTGCCAGTGTCGCCCGGGATCCTTGCGCGCGGCCCCTGGGACCCGGCCCAGCTCGAAGTCAGCTGGCGCAATGAGCCGTTCTCGCCCGCGCAGAGCGTCACCGATGCCGCCGACGTGGCGCTCGATGCGCTGCGCGCTCGCGGATCGCCGAGTCACGACGGCTTGGCCGCCCGACTCGCCGGCTTCGAAGCCGCAGCCGGGAAGCTGAAGCTCGAGCTCCAGCCCACGCGCTGGGCGCTCCGGTTGGTCCCCAGCGACGCTGCGAGGAGCCTGTCCGTTCTGTGCGTCGTGCGATCAGCCGACGGGCGGTGGCTGGCCGGACGCCGAGCACAGTGGCTCGCGTCGTGGGCCGGCCGCTGGGCGCTCGGGGCCGGGGGGTCGGTCGAGGTCGACGAGCATCCCGCGGCCACGATGGCCCGTGAGCTCCGCGAGGAATGGTCGGTCGAGTCGCAGAGCCTCAGCATCGAGGCGCTGGTGATGCTCGAAAGTGAGGTGGTGCTGCTGGTCGGATTGGCCTGGCTGCCGGAGAGAGCCGAAGTTCAGCCCGACCACGAGCACGATGACTTCGCGTGGTGGCCGGCCGAGATCGGCGATTGGCCGGCCGAGGCCGACGAGCCACTGCGGCGCGTGGCGACGCTGCTCTCGATGTCGTGAGGGCCGTCACTTTCAGGGGACTGGAGGCGGTTTCGTTCACCCATTCGGCGGTCTACCTGTCGCTGCTTCTGTGTGCCTTCGTCCTCGGGAATCCCGAGCCGGAGACATTCATCCTCGGCAGCGCACACGGCGTGATCTGGATCGCGATGTCGCTGGTGTGCATTGCGGCTGCCCGAGCACGAATCATCCCGTATTGGCTGGCGGTGACCGTCGTTGTCCTGGGCGGACTCGGGCCGTTCGCGGGCACGATTGGATTCATTGTCGCCGACCGGCGGCGTCGAGGCGCGGCGGAAGATTCCGGCGCCCTCGGTACGCGTTACAGTTGAACTCAAGTAAATGAATACGGACACCGTTCAAGTCGTGATGCCGGCGATGGGCGACTCGGTGACCGAGGGCACGGTGCTCGAGTGGCGCAAGGGGGAGGGCGACCGTGTCGAGGCCGACGAGGCGATCGTCGAGATCTCCACCGACAAGGTCGATGCCGAGGTGCCGTCCCCTGCAGCTGGCCGCGTCACGAAGATCTACGCGACCGCGGGTGACACCGTCGCCGTGGGGTCGCTCCTAGCGGAGATCTCGACCAATGGAGGGGAGGATGGCGCTCGCCGGTCCCCGGAGCGCTCTGCGGCAGCATCGCCGCTACCGGTGTCAGCCGAGTCGCCGCCCGCCAGCGTGGAGGAGGCCGTCGCGGGCGCGATGGTCGAGGCGGAAGGCGCCGCTGCGCGCGCGTCAGCCGCCGGCGAGCCGATCGACATCGTCACGCCGACCGGTGGAGAGTCGGTCACCGAAGGAACGATCATCGAGTGGGCGGTGAAGGTCGGCGACACCGTCAAGGACGGACAGACGATCGTCGAGATCTCGACCGACAAGGTCGACATGGAGATCCCGGCCCCATCGTCGGGGACGATCACGGAGATCATTGCCGGCGACGGAGAGATGGTCGCGGTTGGTCAGGTGATTGCACGAATGACTGCCGGTGCGGCGGCACCCGCGCGACCCTCTCGAAACGCACCGGAAAATGGTGCGCAAACTGAAGCGGCAGTGACAACGACGAGCGACGGAGCGAACGCCTCGCCTGTGGCCCGTCGGATCGCCTCGCGGGAAGGGATCGACCTGGCGGCGCTGCACGGGTCTGCCCGAGGCGGGCGGGTGCTCAAATC
>CATPAX010000018.1 GCA_955652215.1 uncultured Solirubrobacteraceae bacterium
TACTAAGAGCGGCCCCGGCCTTAGGGCTGCTCCCGCAAGGGCGTCAGCGGGAGGTGGGCGTCCCTGCGGACTGCGAAGAGCTCTCGACCGATGTCGCCGGTGCTACCGGCGCGCTCCAGCTGCCGGACTCCTCGGCTCCAGGGGCCTCCTCGCCGGAGCCCAGTGGTGAGGCAGGCGAGCGCTTGACAGCCGCGATCTCCTCCTGCGTCACATTCTGCGGGTGGTGACAGGCAGCCATGTGGCCACCCGCATACTCGCTGAGCTGCGGCTCGACCCGGCTGCAGATCTCGGTCGCGCGGGGGCAGCGGGTGTGGAAACGGCATCCCGACGGAGGGTTGATCGGATTCGGAGGCTCGCCGCCGACAACCGTCCGCTCCCGCGCCCGGTTCTGCTCGGGGTCGGGGATCGGGATCGCGCTCAGCAGCGCCGAGGTGTACGGATGGATCGGCTTGGTGTAGAGCTCCTCGGCCGGAGACACCTCCATCACCTTGCCGAGATACATGACGACGATCCGGTCCGACACGTGCCGGACGACACTGAGGTCGTGGGCAACGAACACATAAGAGAGGTGCAGGTCGTCCTGGAGCGCGTCGAGCAGGTTGATCACCTGGGCCTGGATCGAGACGTCCAGCGCCGACACGGGCTCGTCGAGCAGGATCAGTCGGGGGTGGACCGCGAGCGCGCGTGCGATCCCGATTCGCTGGCGCTGGCCTCCCGAGAACTCGTGCGGATACCGGTTCAAGTGCTCGGGAGACAGGCCGACCCGCTCGACCAGCTCACGGCTCTCGGTCTCGAGCTTGTCCTTCTGGACTCCGCGGATCCGCAGCGGCGTGGCGAGGATCTGGGCGACGCGCTTTCGTGGATTGAGTGACGCCTGCGGGTCCTGGAAGACCATCTGCATTTCCTTGCGGATCGGCTCGAGCTCCCTACGCCCGGAGCCTGTGATGTCGCGTCCGCGGAAGCGGATCGCGCCCGAAGTCGCGTCGATCAGCCGGACGAGCCCGCGGATCAAGGTCGTCTTCCCGCAGCCCGACTCGCCGACGATCCCGAGCGTTTCCCCCTCTCGCAGCTGGAAGGACACGTCGTCGACGGCGTGGACGTGTCCCATGGTCCTGCCTACCAGCAAGCCCGACTTGATCGGGAAAAGGATCCGCAGGTGCTCCACGTCGAGCAGCGGCGACCCGTTGGCACTGGCGCCTCCCGGCTGCGCCTCCGTACCCACGCTCACGAGATCATAACCTCTTCGCTGGCCAGCCCGATCTGATCGCCCACCTGGCGCAGCTGGCGCTTCTGCGCGGGCTCGAGCCAGCAGCGGTCCAGGTGGTCAGAGCTATCGGGAACTCGGGATATGAGCTCGGGCACCTCGGTGCAGCGAGCAAACTCGTGCGGGCAACGCGGTCGAAAATGGCAGCCTTTCGGCGGCGACAGGAGCGAAGGTGGAAGCCCAGGGATCGCGGGCAGCCGCTGCCCGCGATCGCGGTCCACGCGGGTAATCGAGCCGAGCAGACCCCACGTGTACGGATGCTGCGGGTCGTAGAAGATCTGATCGAGCGTCCCGTGCTCGACGACCCTTCCCGCGTACATCACGATTACGCGGTCGGCAATGTCAGCCACGACGCCGAGGTCGTGCGTTACGAGGATGATGCCCGCGCTGCTCTCGGAGCGAAGCTGGCGCAGTTCGTCGAGGATCTGCGCCTGGATCGTGACGTCGAGCGCCGTCGTCGGCTCATCGGCGATCAGCAGCTTCGGCGAGCACGAGAGGGCCATCGCGATCATCACGCGCTGGCGCATCCCGCCGGAGAACTCATGGGGATAGGAGCGCAGCCGTTCGCGAGCGCGCGGGATCCCGACACGCTCCATCAGCACCACGGCACGGTCCATCGCCTCGGCCTTCGACACTTCGCGCTCGTGCACGCGGATCTGCTCGACGATCTGAGTGCCTACTCGGTACACAGGATCGAGCGAGCTCATCGGATCCTGGAAGACCATCGCGATGCCGGCGCCTCGGATCTTGCGGAGCGTCGGATCGGGGGCCGTGACGAGCTCGACGTCTTCGAACACCGCCCGCCCCTCGAACTTCGCGTTCGGTCCGCGGGTGAGCCCCATCAGCGTCATCGCCGTGACGGACTTTCCGGATCCAGACTCGCCGACGATCGCCACCACCTCGCCGCGGTCCACCGTGAAGGAGACGCCATCGACGGCATGGACGATCCCGTCCTCCGTCGCAAACGAGACCCGGAGGTCGTCGACCTCGAGCAGGCGATCGCTCATCCGATCCGGATCCGCGGATCGAGATAGGCGTAGAGGATGTCGACCAGGGCGCCCATCAGGACGACCGCGAATGCCGTCAGCATCGTGACTACGAGCACCGGGATGACGTCGAGCTTGGCGATCGACTGGGCTGCGAACTGACCCACGCCCTGTAGGTTCCAGACGGTCTCGGTCAGGATCGCACCGCCGCCGATGATCGCCGCGAAGTCAAGGCCCCACAGGGAGATGATCGGGATCAGGCTGTTTCGCAGGGTGTGCCGCAGCAGGACCTGGCTCTCGGACAGTCCCTTGGCTCGCGCGGTGCGAACGTAGTCCTCGTTGATCGTGTCGAGGATCGTCGAGCGAAGCACGCGGGAATAGAACCCGATGAACAGCACCGACAGGGTGATCCAGGGCCCGATCATATGGACGAACCACTGGACCGGATCTTGGGTGAGGGGCACGTATCCGCCGAGCGGGAGGATGCCGGCGTCATAGCCAAGGTAGTAGATCAAGATCGCGCCTAAGAAGAAGGGGGGAAACGAGACCCCCGCCATCGACAGCACCGTCAGCACGCGATCGGCGTACTTGCCGGCCTTGATCGCCGCGATCGTGCCAATCACGATCGAGCTGAGAAGCCAGAAGACGCCGGCCCCGATCGCCAGCGACGCTGTCGCCGGTAGCCCGGCTCGGATCTGATCGTCGACGTTCAAACCCTGCGTGTACGAGTACGCCTGGGCGGTGAAGACGTTCTTCATCATCCGCCCGTACTGGACGTAGATCGGCTGATCGAAGCCGTACTCGTGACGGATGAACGCGATCTCGTTGGGGGTGGCCTGACGGCCCGCCAGCCGGAGTGCCGGATCGCCATTCGGGATGGCCTCGAACAGGCCGAAGGTCACGATCGAGATGGCGACCATCAGGACGATCGCAGCAAGCGTGCGACGGACGGCAAAGCGAGCCATCAGCGCCCGATGCGCACCTTCGCCCGCGGGTCGAGCGCGTCGCGCACCCCGTCGCCGAAGATGTTGATCGACATCACGCAGAGCACGAGCATCAGGCCAGGGACGAGAACCGCGTGGAATCCGGCCGGGATCTTGTTCACGCCTGCCGCGATCAGGGTTCCCCACGAGGCGTTCGGCGGCTGCACCCCAGCGCCGAGGTAGGAGAGGCCGGCCTCGAGCAGGATCGCGTTGGCGAGGATCAGCGGCAGGAACACGACGATCGTGCTGGCAAGGTTGGGCAGGACCTCCGACATCATGATCCGCAGGTTCGAGAGACCCTGCTGACGCGCTGCATCGATGTACTCGCGCTCGCGCAGTCCGAGCACCTGGCCGCGGACCGGTCTGCCGACGTACGGGATGTAGACGATGCCAACCACCACCGCGGGGACCAGCAGCGAGTTGCCCTTCAGCGGGCCGATTCCGCCGAGGGCCAACGTTACGCCGAGCGCGACGCCCAAGATGACCACCGGGAACGCCCAGAGGAGGTCGAGGATGAACCTGATAACCCCGTCGGCGAAGCCCCGGAAGTAGCCTCCTATCGTGCCCAGGATCAGGCCGAACACCATCGTGATCAGGGTCGCGACGACGCCGATCTCGAGCGACGTACGCCCACCGTAGAGCAGACGGACCGCCAGGTCGCGGCCCTGCTCGTCAGCCCCCAGGAGGAACTGACTGTGCCAGGTCGGGCCGATCGGGGTGCCCGTCAAACTAAGCGCGTAGTACTTCTGGCCGCCGATGACGAAGGGGTGATCGATGTGGGAGTCATCCGAAGGTGAGATGTGAGCTACGTCGTGGGAGTAGACCGGCGCGAGGAAACACACCACCACGATCAGGATGAAGACCCCCCCGAAGAACATCGCGACCTTGTTGCGGCGCAGACGCCGCCAGGCCAGTTTCCATGGCCCTATACCCGGGGGAAGTTCACCGCCATCGTCGCCGGCGAACGCGAGCTCGCTCGAAAACTCGGTACCGGATGATGGGGTGGTCGTGGCCATCGAAGCTGGATGTGTGGGGCCGGGACAGACTACCCGTCCCGGCCCCACGACGATCACTACTTCAGTGAGAACGAGCTCCAGTCCCACCCGTACAACGGATGGAACACGTAGTTCTGCGAGACCCGGCTGGACGTGAACGCCGGGAACGTCTGGTAGCCGAACACCGCCAGGTACACCTTCTTCGCGAGGTATTCGTCGAGCGACTGCCACTGGCTGGCAATCGAGCTGAGCTGGCTCGTCGGGACCGCGCCGAGCTTGTTCGACTCGGTGTTGATCTGAGGGTCGTCGACCTCGCCGAAGTTCTGGTTGTTGTTCGGCAGGATCGCGCCCTTCTGAACCAGCAGGTAGAAGTCGATCGGGTTGGGGAAGTCCTGATTCCAGTCGGCAAAGCCGGTCTGGGGATGGAGCTTCAGGTCGCCGATCGTCGTGAAGTACGTCGCGTCAGCGATCACCTTCTGGGTGGCCTTGAACCCGATCGAGTTGAGGAACTGCGTGTAGTAGGTCATCCACTGCTGGCGCGGCGAGCGGGTCTCACTCCAGACCGTCACCGGCGTCCCAGCCATCCCGGACTGCTGCACGAGCTGCTTGGCCTTGGCCAGGTTGCCGCCGCTCGCGGGATCGCCGTACGGGCAGGGAGCGGTTGGGTGGCCGACCATGCCCGGCGGAAGGAAGTAGCAACCGGGGAGCAGCGTGCCGGAACCGAGCCGGTTCATCGCGTTCTGATCGAGCCCGGTCGCCACCGCCTCACGCGCCAGCGGGCTCGAGAACGGCTTGTTGTGAGAGTTCATGAAGACGTAGTAGGTCGAGTTCATGACCTTCTTCTGGTAACGGCCCGAGGACTGGGCCTGCGGCAGCAGGCTGCCGGGAATCGTGTCGGCCCAGTCGAACACGTCAGCGGAGCCATTCAGGACCGACAGGGCGTTCGCGTCGACGTTGGCCGAGATCTTCGTGTGGATGGTGTTGACGTTTCCGGCGGGAATCCCCGGAATGGCCATCGAGGACCACTTCGGATTCTTCACCAGGTCGAACGACTGGTTGGGCACGATGTTCGTGATCATGTACGGGCCGACGCCCGGAGGCGGACTGTTCGGCTCGTTCTTGAACGGAGCGCTCGGTGGGACGAACCCAAGCGACGGGAACGCGAGCACGTTGTCGAACGCGCCGTAGGGCGAGACCAGATTGATCACGATCTTGCCGGTGGCGTCATCCGCCGTGATCCCGGTGATCGTGCTGGACTTGCCCTTGGAGTATTCGGTGGCGCCCTTGATCACAGCCGTGATGAACGAGCCTGAGCCGCCCCACGGGATCTTGATCGCGCGCTCCACCGTATGGATGAAGTCGCTCGCCTTCACCTTCGTGCCATCGGAGTACACGAGGTTCGGCCGCAGCGTGACCGTGTAGGTCTTGCCGCCGTTGCTGATCACCGGCAGGGCCGTGGCCAGGCCCGGGATCGTCTGCCCGCCGGCCGTGCCGCTGGCGTGCGCGTAAGTGACGAGGCCGGTATAGGCCAGCCAGTCAGGCTCGGCGGCCTGCGTCGTATAGCCGAAGCCCGGGTCCAGAGAATCCGGAGCGGTACCCATCACCAGTGTGATCGAGCCTCCGGTCTTCGGCGCCCCGGAGCTCGTCGACGACGATCCCGAAGGGGTCGAGCTCGACGATGAGCTACCGCATGCCGCAAGCGCTCCAACCGAGGCGAGTGCAAGAACGGTCGTAAGGACCGCTCTGGTGTGTCTCCTCATAGTCCTCCTCCTCAGAGGTTGTGGTTAGGCGGAAATCTAATGGTCCGTGCGACTTCGTGAAAGCACCTCCGGTCCCTTCCTAATCAAGCGCCAACACGCTTGAAGGCGATTGCTCGACCGGCCGGTGCGCGGAAGCCGGGCCCGATGCGATCGCCAAGCCACCCCCATCTGAGCGGATCTGAAGCATTGCGAGGAAGTTGGTCCTCACCGCGGGCTTGGGCCTCGCGCGCTTCACGCAGGCACTGCGAGCGAGGCCCTCCATGTCCAATGAATGCGAGGGTGCGCCTACGTTTGGACCGGGAGGGCTTGGCGAGAAAGTCATGAACTTCATGGGTTTCTCGCCACGCTCCGGGAAGGGCGCGCCGGGCTTACCTCGTCCAACAGGTCGACGTGTTCGTCGGCGGGTTCAGCATGTGCCACGAAGTCCCGGTCGCCGAGCGCCATGACCGCGGCCCGTTAACGGTGCCGCTCGCGGAGCTCCTTCTGACCAAGCTCCAGATCGTCGAGCTCAACGAACGCGTCGAGCGCGACGGTTACAACCTCTGCTTCACCCCGAGATCGCCGACGGCGAGCGGCCCGGCATCGAGTCGGGGCTGATCGCCGAGCTGTGCGCCCGCGACTGCAGCCTGTGACGAACCTGCCAGGGCACGATCGAGCGCTGCAGGGCGAACCTCGAGAAGTATGGGCTAGCCTCAGATCAGCGGAACCTGATCGCGAGCCGGCTGACGCAGCTGTGGGAGCGAATCGCGCGAGACGAAGACAACGAAATGGCGCCTTCGCAACCGGGTCGGCGACCGGGCCCGCTGGTACGAAGAACCTGAAGAGGAGGCGCAGGAACAGTGACGACCACCACCGCACCGACCGAGACCGCGGTCCGAACGCTGTCGAACTACGTCAACGGCCGGTGGGTGCCTGCGTCAGGCGATCGACAGCTCGACGTGCAGAACCCGGCGACGCTGGCGACGCTCGCTCGCGTCCCGCTCTCCACCCGCGAGGATCTCGAGGACGCGGTTCGTGCGGCGCGAGCCGCTTTCCCGAAGTGGCGGGCGCGCTCGACGATCGAACGCGCGCGGTGGCTGTTCTCGCTGCGCCAGGCGCTGGTAGACGAGCATGAGGAGCTGGCACGGCTGGTGGTGCGCGAGATGGGCAAGACGATCGCCGACGCCCGCGCCGAGGTGGCCCGGATGATCGAGATGGTCGAATGCGCCACGGCGATCCCTACGACCATGCAGGGGCGGATCCTCGAGAACGTCGCGACCGGCGTCGACTGCGAGACGATTCGCCAGCCGGTCGGCGTCTGCGCGGCGATCGTCCCATTCAACTTCCCGGCGATGGTCCCGATGTGGTTCCTGCCGTTCGCGATCGCCTGCGGTAACACGTTCGTCCTGAAGCCCTCCGAGCAGGTTCCGATGACCCAGAACCGGGTGTTCGAGCTGATCGACGGGCTCGAGCTGCCACCCGGCGTCGTCAATCTGGTCAATGGCGACGCCGAGGTAGTTGACGCGATCCTCGAGTCGCCGGGGATCGACGCGGTGTCGTTCGTCGGCTCGGCCCCTGTCGCCGCCAAGGTTTACTCCACGGCCGCGGCGCACGGCAAGCGCGTGCAGGCGCTCGGCGGCGCCAAGAACCACATGGTCGTGATGCCGGATGCCGTCATCGACCGCACTGTCGACGGGATCCTTTCGAGCGCCTTTGGCGCGGCCGGGCAGCGATGCATGGCCGGCTCGGTGGTCGTGACAGTTGGCGATGCCCACGAGCAGCTGATCGGCCCGCTTTGCGACGCGGCCGGCAAGCTCCGGGTCGGCGACGGACTCGATCCGGAAGTTGCGGTCGGCCCGGTGATCTCGACCCGGGCACGGGAGCGGATCGAGAACGCCGTCGAGGCAGCGCTCAGCGACGGGGCCGCGCTAGCATTAGATGGGCGCTCGGATAACCAGGAGGGCGCATTCGTCGGCCCGACGATTCTCACCGACGTGCAGCCGGGGATGCAGATCATGGCCGACGAGGTGTTCGGACCGGTGCTGGTGATCGCGCGCGCAAACGATCTCGACGAGGCGATCGAGATCGTCAACTCGAGCCGCTTCGGCAACGGCACGTCGATCTTCACCGAGTCAGGCGCCGCCGTACGGCGCTACCGCCACGACGTCGAAGTCGGGATGGTGGGCGTCAACATCGGCGTCGCGGCACCGGTCGCCTTCTTCCCGTTCTCAGGGTGGAAAGGCTCGTTCTTCGGCGACCTTCACGCCCACGGCCCTGACGCGGTCGAGTTCTACACGCGGAAGAAGACCGTCACCTCGCGCTACTTCTCGGCCCGTCCCGGCGCGCGCCTGTTCGGCGAGCACTAGCGTCCGTATCGGCGGACGCGGCAGCAGGTGTTGGGGGTCGCGCCGAGTAGGCCTTAGCTCTTGTAAGTCGCATGCCGAAGCGCTCTGGAACGTTCCACGCATGTTATGCACGGCCCGATCAGGCTTCGTGCCGCGCCGTGACCCTGGAACATTCCAGATATGATCGCCGCGCTTGGAAGTGCAGGCATCGCGTCCTCCGGGGAAGCAATCGCCGCACAGGCCGGTGCGCTCTCGCGGCCGCGGCTCCCGCAAGGCGCCCACGATTCACGACGTCGCGGCGGCCGCGGGGGTCTCGAAGTCGACCGTTTCAAACGTGGTGCGGGGCGCCGAGGACGTCTCGGCGCCCACGCGCGAGCGAGTGCTTGCGGCGATCGAGCTGCTCGGCTGCACGCCAAACGCGATTGCGCGCCAGTTCGTCAAGCAGCGCACGACGATCCTGCGAGGCGCTGCTCGAGCATCGCGTGGCCGGGATCGTGTTCCTGGCGTACATCTCGCGAACAGACCAGCTCGAGGAAGCCCTTCGCCGCGCCGGGGTACCGATCGCGTTCCTCGGACTGAGCGAGCAGTGGGGCGATTCAGTAGGACCGCAGGATGCCCAGGGCGGAAGGCTGGCCACCGAGCACCTGATCGAGCTCGGCCACCGGCGAATCGCCTACGTGCGCACGCCGCTCGTCGAACGAAGCGGCGACTATGCCCGCCATAGCGGCTATCGGGCGGCGATGCGCCGAGCGGGTCTGACACCGCTGCCCCCGATCACCTGGCAGCCTGGCGGGCCGACGATCAGGCATGGGCGAGCAGAGTTGAGGCTGTCCGAGGCTATGCGCGGCCCGCAGGCACCGAGCGCCCTGTTCGTCTCAAACGACATCGGCGCGATCGCGATGCTGGAAGCATGCGAACGTGAGGCGCTCCGCGTCCCA
>CATPAX010000019.1 GCA_955652215.1 uncultured Solirubrobacteraceae bacterium
CGCTCTATATGAGCGTGATCGTCCTGATCCCGCTGTCCGCAGTGGCTGTCAACGCTTTCTCGTCGGGCCTCGGCAGCTTCTGGACGTCGGTGACCAACGGTGTCGCGCTGACGGCGCTCGGAGTGACGCTCGGGGCCTCGGTGCTGGTCGCCGCTATTGGGGCGGTGATGGGGACTGTCGTGGCGTGGGTGCTCGTTCGCGACGAATTCCCGGGGCAGCGCGTCATCGGCGCGCTGATCGACCTGCCATTCGCGCTTCCGACGATCGTGGCGGGGCTAACGCTGCTCGCTCTCTACGGCCCCGACAGCCCGTTCGGGATTCACCTGGCGTTCACTCGTGCCGCAGTCGTGGTTGCGTTGCTGTTCGTGACGCTCCCGTTCGTCGTGCGGTCGGTTCAGCCGGTGCTGCTCGAGCTCGATAGGGAGGTCGAGGAGGCGGCGGCCTCCCTCGGCGCCTCGAACGCAACGACGATGCGGCGGATCGTGCTTCCAGCTCTGCGACCGGCGATCCTTTCGGGGGCCGCGCTTGCATTCGCTCGATGCGTCGGCGAAGTCGGCTCGCTGCTGCTGATCGTCGGAAAAGTCCAGATCGCGAGTCTGGTGATCTTCGCGGACATCGAAAGTGACTCCCAGCAGGCCGCGGCGGCCCTGTCCGTCGTGCTGCTTGGGGTGTCGCTTGTGGTGCTGGTGCTGATGCGTCTGGTAGCCCGCGGTGAGCGTTAGCCGCCGGACCAGGCTCTCGCTGCGAGCCGTCGCTCTGCTCTACCTGGGGCTGATGCTGGTTTTGCCCGTGGGAGTGGTGTTCTGGCGGACCTTCGAGCACGGGGTCGGGACGGCGTGGGGGTGGATGTCGACCCCCGCCGCGATCAGCGCGCTGTGGCTCTCCGCCGTGATAGCCGCGATCGCTGTGCCGCTCAACACCGTCTTTGGAGTCGGTTGTGCGCTCGTGCTGGTCCGCGGGCGTCGGCGTAGCCCGCTTCCGCCGGGGGCGGGCGTCAGAGCTCGCCTGGCGCGCTGGGTGCACGATCGACTGGTCCAACTGCTCGACGCGCTGATCGACCTGCCGTTCGTGGTCTCGCCGGTGATCGTGGGGCTCGCCCTGCTGCTCGTTTACGGTCAGAACGGCTGGTTTGGCAACTGGTTCCTGAACCACGGGATCAGGATCATCTACGCGCCGGCCGGGATGGTGCTCGCAACCGTGTTCGTGTCGATCCCATTCGTCGTGCGAGAGGTTGCGCCGGTGCTGATCGAGGTTGGCGACGAGCAGGAGCAGGCAGCTGCGACGCTCGGCGCATCGCCGTGGCAGACGTTCTGGAGGGTCACGCTGCCCTCGATCCGATGGGGAGTCGCCTACGGCGTCGTGCTCACCACCGCGAGGGCCCTGGGCGAGATCGGGGCCGTGCTGGTCGTCTCCTCCAGCGTCGCCGGAGCGACGCTGACACTCCCGCTGCTTGCTTACCAGCGCTACTCGCAGATCGGAGGCGATCAGATAACCGGTGCGTACGCCGCCGCAACCGAGCTGGCGGTGATGTCGCTGCTGGTGCTGCTCGTAATGACGGCGCTCGGACCACGGACCGCCAGGGCACGATGAGAATCGAAGTAACCGATATCGCGAAGCGCTTCGGCGAGTTCACCGCGCTCGAGGACGTGACCCTCGAGGTTCCGGAGGGCTCTCTGACCGCGCTGCTCGGACCGAGCGGATCGGGGAAATCGACACTGTTGCGAATCGTCGCCGGGCTCGAATCTCCGGACCGCGGGACGGTCCTGATCGACGGCACGAACGTGACCGCCGCCCGTCCTCAGGACCGGGGGATCGGCTTCGTCTTCCAGCACTACGCGGCCTTCACCCACATGAGCGTTCGCGAGAACGTCGCCTTTGGGCTTCGGATCCGCAAGCGCCCACGCGAGGAGATCCGCGTGCGCGTGGACGATCTGCTCGAGCTTGTGGGCCTGACCCAGTGGGCCGGGCAGCGCCCTGATCAGCTGTCCGGCGGCCAACGGCAGCGAATGGCGCTCGCGCGCGCGCTCGCCGTCGAGCCCCAGGTGCTGTTGCTCGACGAGCCGTTCGGAGCGCTCGACGCGACCGTCCGCGCGGAGCTCCGGCGATGGCTTCGGCGATTGCACGACGAGCAGGGCGTCACAACGGTGCTGGTGACCCACGATCAGGAGGAGGCGATGGAGGTCTCTGACCGAATTGCGGTGATGCACGCCGGGCGGATCGAGCAGGTGGGGGCACCCCGCGAGGTGTATGACGCTCCTGCCAATGAGTTCGTGATGGGGTTCCTGGGTCCGGTCAGCCGACTCGGCGACCGGCTGGTGCGCCCGCACGACGTGACGCTTTCACTGGTGCCGGCTGACCATGCGGTGAGGGCGGTGGTCCGTCGCGTGGTGCACCTCGGCTTCGAGGTTCGCGTCGAGCTCGACCTGCAGGGGGGAGAGGCGGCGCGGGCTCAGCTGACGCGAGCGCAGACGGCCGAGCTGGAGCTGGCGCCGGGGGACGTGGTGTACGCGCACGCGCCGGTGCCCGCGTCCGCGAGCGTCAGCGTGTGAGCCAGGCGTCCGGGTCCTCAGCGAGCCGGTCGATCGCGGCAGGGAGCTCGCCGCTGGCGACGTCGGCGACTGTGACGTGCTCAACGACCTCGCGGAGGTTGGCGCGCACCGCGATCCACACCCGCGGGAGCGCGGCCGAGGCTCCCGGATAGGAGGTCTCCTCCGGAGGGCCACCCCGGACGCTCGCTAG
>CATPAX010000020.1 GCA_955652215.1 uncultured Solirubrobacteraceae bacterium
GCGTTTCGCAAGCTCCGCTCGTTCGTGTTCATCGAGCGGATCTCCGAGGTGACCGATGTGTTCGAACGCGAACGGGACTTTCGCGCCGCAAGCGAAGCGGTCTCGAAGGACGCCGGCGTCGCCGACATTTCCGGATACACCGACTACGGACGGGTCTGGACCGAGTTCCTCGAGCTGGTCGAGGACGAACTGCACCCGCGCGCGACGGTGATTGTGCTCGGCGACGCCCGCACCAATGGCCGGCCGCCGCGCGAGGACGCATTCGCAGCGATCGCGGCCCGCGCGGGCCGCACCTTCTGGCTGAACCCTGAGCCCCGCCTGTACTGGAATTATGGCGACAGCGTGATCGCCGCCTACGAGCAGTACTGCACCGCGTTCGAGTGCTGGCGGACCGACCAGCTCGAGGAGTTCGTCAAGGTGCTGTCGCGCTAGCGGCTAACGCTGCTCGACGAACCGCGTTCGCACCGTGCGGGCGTCGCCGTTGACATCGATCACGACCCACTTTGCCGCGTACACGCCGGGGGCCAGGCCCGTTACCGCGGCGCCTGTGAGCGTGTTGACGTTCGCCGAGTTGAACACGGGTTGGGCGCTGCCCGCCCTGGTGATCGTCAGGGTTACCCGCGTGCCGGTGATGGTCTGGGAGCCGTTCGGGCCCCGAAACCCGGTCAGCGCCAGCGCCGTGAACGGCCCGTAGAGCACGGCGCCCTGTGACGGCGTCGTCGTCAGCAGGCTCGGAACCTCGGTGCGAGTTTGCCCACCGCTCATGTCGTCGGTCTGGGCCATGTCCGCGGCCGGGAGTCCGGCCGCTCGTCCTCTCGGCGGGCAGATCATGCCCTGCCCCGCCACGCCACCGTTTCCGACCGACGGACTCGTCGGCGGACTGGTTACCTGGGGACCCCAATACTCGAGCGGCTGGCAGCTACCACCGGCCAGGGCGTTCTCCTGGCCTACCAGCTGCACCCGCAGGTGAGCCACATGCAGCGCGCTCAGAACACGACCGGCACGGTTACGCAGGGTCAGCAGGTCTCCACCCCTCACTCCGGGAGAACCGCGGAAGCCCGAGAATCGTGCCACGCCGTCACCCCCGGCCTTGGCGTGGAGCGCCTCGTGGCTCCGCCGGCGGGTCAGGGAGTACCGCGCGCCGGGCACGAGCCCGCTGCAGCCCACGCCCTGCGTGCGAAGGTCGGCGACGCACAGCGGGAAGCCACTCCCGGTAAACGGGACATCGGGGTTACTGATGGCGGGGACGCTCCCCGGCTCGCCGAGCCCGACCGTCAGCTTGACGAGCGCGCCAATCGGGTTCTGAGGACTCGGCGCGCGGTCATCCGCGCTGCTCATCAGGATCGGCGTCCCGATCCCCAGCCTCGGCGTTCTCACCGTCGCCACGGCCGTGTCGCCATTGCACCACTGGACCGGAGGCTGGGTCGGCACCCCGCCAACGGTCACCGCGAGGACGCCCACTTGGAAGCACGGAGAGAGGTCGATCGAGCTCGAATTGACCTGGTAGCCGTTGTCGAGGTCAAACCAGCCGGTGAAGCCCGCTGCCGTGTAAGGATTGCCCGGCGATCCGGTCGCGATCGCCTCGAGAGCCGGACCGCCCTTGCCATAGCGGATCAGGATCACGTCGCGATCGTCACCGACCGCCGCGGGCGCGCCGGAGAAGGATCGCAGCGTGAGGCGCCAGGCACCGGATGAGCTGGTGCTCGTGGCCCCGCCGGCCACCGCGGTCCCGGCGCGCAGTAGGAGCATCTGGACGGACACGCGCAGCGGCGATCCGATGTTCCCTGAGACAACCGGGCTGAACTGACGCAAGGACACCGACGGGGGCAGCACCAGGGAGGTCGTCCGGGCGGACTGCTGCACGCAGCCAAGTTCGGCGTTTGACCAGATCGTCTGGAACAGGTACTGATCGCCATTTATGAGCTGGTTGTAGGGCGATCCGTTGGGTGCGTAGCCGAGGGGCGTTCCGATCTCGTTGCCGCACTTGTCGCCGACCTCGTTGCCGTCCGGATCCATCCAGCCCGTGCCCTCGGGGTCGGTCATGGCTTCGAGCGTCTCGTGGGTTGCGACATTGATCGCCGCCTCGGCCTCCGGGTTGCCTGCGGGATCGCTGCCCTGCGTGGGCAGCTGCTCGATCGACGGATCGACGACCAGCGCATAGATCGCCGGACCGGAACCCAGGTTCGAGAGGCTGTGGTATCCGGCGAACGCGTTGGTGCCACAGTCGCCGGGAAGGTCGCAAGAGTCGACGTTCGGTGCCAAGAACACGAACCACAGATCGTGGAGCCCGCGACCCGAGGGGTCTGTGGTCCGGATCACGCGGTCGAGCTCGTGCTGGATCGTGGTGTCGGTCACACACGTCGCGATCCCGCCGGGCGACGCGCACTGCCCGCTCTTGCCCGGATACGGCGTGGTATCAGTGACCGAATCAGCCGCCGCGTTGTATGAGACCGAGTACCCCCCCGCCCCACTCCCGTCTCCGAACTGCGGTAGCACCGAGAAGACGTTCGAGCCTGAGCCTGAAGCGTGGGCCATGTCGGTGAAGAACCGCTGGATCATCTGCACGTAGGAGAGCCCACCGGGTGGCGCTCCGGTGAACGCGTAGCCGGCAGGCGCCCAGAACACCGTATGGATCGTGACGCCCCGCATCACCTGGCCGCCGTGGAAGACGACCTGCTCGACAGGGCCGACCGCGGCGTCCTGGCTGCCAAGCGGCGGGACGATGCCCATCGCGTTTCCGATCCTGGGATGGAATGCCTTCAGGCGCGGGCGGTGCGCGTTCGCCGCGGCGGCACCGGGCGGGGGCGCGCACACCGCGATCAGGGACGCGAGCACAGCTGCGACTCTCACTCTCCGCACGGCGCGAGAACCCTACCGCAGGGTGAGGCGATCAGCGCTCGGCGTCAGCGCTCTTGGACGAACCGTGTCTGCACGGCCCGGGTGTCGCCGTTGGCGTCGAGAACAACCCACTTCGCGACGTAGGCCCCGACGGCCAGGCCGCTGACCTGTACGCCACCAAGGGTGTCCACGTTCGGCGCCTTGAACACTGGTCGTGAACTACCGGCCCTGGTGATCGTCAGCTTGACCGGCATGCCCGCGATTGACCCCTGGCCGAAGCTGACGCGGACGAGCGCGGCAAACTGTCCGTAGACAATCTCGCCGTTGAGCGGGGTCGTGCTGATCACCTTCGGCAGCTCGGTCTGAGTCTGTCCTCCGCTGAGATCATCGGTCTGGGCGATCGAGCCCCCACCGAGCCCCGCGGCTCTTCCCCGCCGTGGGCACACGCTAAAGGATTGCGGCGGTCCGCCCTGTACACCCAGCGACCCGTACGGACCGTTCCCCCCCGGCGGGATCGCGCTCGCCGGCGTCCCCCAGTACTCGAGCGGCTGGCAACTCCCGCCGGTCACGTTAGTTCCGTTGCCGGTCAGATCGACTCGCAGGTGCGCCACGTGCAGGACGCTGAGGGTGCGACCGACGCGATTGCGCAGCGTCATCACGTCTCCTCCGCGGACCACGGCTCCCGGGAAGCCCGTGAAGCGCGCGACGCCATCCTGTCCTGCTCTGCCGCGTACCACCGCGTGGCCTCGACGTCGACTCAGCGAATAACGCGCCGATCGGATCAGCCCGCTGCAGCTCACGCGCTGAGAGCGCAGGTCCGCGGCGCACATCGGCATGCCGCTCCCCGACGATGGACCAACGCTGCCGAGGGCCGAGACGCTTCCGGGCTCACCTAGCTCGATCCCCAGCTCAACGAGCGCGCCGCTTGGATCAGGCGACACTGCCCTGTTATCGATGCTCGTCATCGAGACCGAGGTTCCGACCCCCAGTCGCGGAGTCTGCACTGTCGCGATCCCGCTGTTCCCATCGCACGCCGCAATCAGTGGCGGGGTCGGCGCTCCGTTGATCGTCAGTCCAAGGACCCCTGCACCGGAACACGGGAATACCGAAATCGAGTGACGGTTGACTTGAAATCCGCTGTCGAGCAGCGTCCAGCCAGTGGAGCCCGGCCCCTGTGACGCCTGGCTCATGCCGGTCGCGATCGCCTCGGGGGGCGGTCCCCGCTTGCCATAATCGACCGCCAGGGAATCCCGATCGTCGCCGACC
>CATPAX010000021.1 GCA_955652215.1 uncultured Solirubrobacteraceae bacterium
AGGTACACCTTCTCACCGTGCTGGACCGGGCCGCCGTTGTACTGAAGCGGCGTACAGGCGGACACGCACGAAAATCCCGCGCGAGCCACTGCCGCGCGGGAAGATCCGTTCACGCCGCCGCGCGGCCCGATCGCCGGGATCACGCCGAACGTGCGGTGGACCGCGCTATCGAAATGGACCACCGCGCCAGCGGGTGCAGCGAGCGCGCAGAATGCCATGAGCATCAGCAACGGGCCAGCTACGAGACGGGCTCGACTTGTTCTCTTGAGCAGCATGCTGGGGCGCCTTATCGGCGCCCAGAGCACCCAGCGACAGCAGATCAAACAGAACTCGACAGCTCGGCATCGCGAGGCGGAACCCACGCCGCGATCACTTGCAGAAGCCGGCATTTCACCCACTAATAGCCGGTCACACGCTCGCCCGCCACGACCGCTTCGAACAGCTCCGCCGCCTCCGCCGGAGATATCTCGAGCGCGGGCTCGCCGATATTGAGCTCCAGCTTCTGCACGGTGGGCAGGCTGGTCGGCTGTAGCCGGTGCCCGAGCCAGACGCGTCTGGAGGTGGCTACGTCCAGCATCCGCTCGTAGAGGGCCTCGCGCTCGCCCCGCAGGTGGACGTGGAAGAGAGGGGTCTGCGGAGGGTCGGGCACGACCTCGACACCTGGGACCTCGATCAGGACGCCCGCTACAGCGCGCGTGTGCTCGAGGAAGCGAGGCATCATCTCGACCAGTTGATCGAGCCCCCGCTGGGCCGCCGCGGCGAACGGGAACAGGTTCGAGAGCGTGCCGCCGTGACGCCGGCGCCAGACGCGAGCCTCCCCCACCAGGTCCTCGCTACCGCACAGGACGCAGCCGGCCAGCCCGCCGAGTCCCTTGTAGAGCGAGACGTAGACCGAGTCAAAGAGCTCAGCGATCTCGGCATGCGGGCGCTCGTAATACGGAGCGGCCTCCCAAATCCGCGCCCCATCGAGGTGAGTGGCGATCCCGCGGTCCCGTGCCCAGCGAATCTGCGCAGCGAGCTCATCCCATTCCGGGAGCTGGCCGCCGATCTCGCGCTGGGGAAGCTCGAGCAGGAGCGCCCCGAGCGGCAGCGCTAGCGCTTGGAGGTCTGCGAGCTCGATCAGCCGGTCGCGCTCTCCGATCAGCTCGGCCTTCAGGCCATGGAGGTGTGCATAGCCGAGGTGCTCATGCAGCTCGAGGTGGCAGGTGGGATGAAAGCCCACAGTGTCCCTCGCTCGGGCGTCGCAGTGGATACGCAGGGCGATCTGCTGGGCCATCGTGCCGCTCGGCATGAGCACGCCGTCCGGCTTCCCGAGGCACTCCGTGACGCGCCGCTCGAACGACTCCACCAGCTCTCCCTCCCCGTAGCGGTCCGGGCGGGCCTCAGCCGGCAGGCTCTCGGCGGCAGCCCGCAAGAGCTCCGCGGCTGCTGCCGGACGGCGCCCGGCGAGCCAGCGCTCACAGCTCCACATCACCTGTTGCCAGTCTCGTTCTGGCATCCGCTGCCCTCCCTGCGCACTTCCGACGTAGCTCTTAGCTCATTTCTATCGAGCGCTTCAACGGCTGGGTGAATGTTCACCCTCGCCGGAACCATCCAATCGCACAGGAACAGGAAATGTCAGCGACGCTAGAGCAGCCGGGGACCGTGAGAACCGAACCGCGGGGCCCCCACCAGGACACCGACACTCACGCGCTACGCCGAGCCATGAGCACCCCACTCCTCGACTAACCGGTTCCTCCGCTCTGCACCAAGCCAGAAAGGATCTCCGATATCCCCGATCAGCCTTCCCGCTCCCGACACCGTCGCCCGCCGCACGCTCCGGTCCGGCGAGCGGCTGCGCAGCCTCGTGCGTGGCCGCACCGAGGACCCGAGCTGGGTCCGCCCGGCTCTGCTCGCGGTTCTCGGACTCGCGGCGGTCCTCTGCCTGTGAGACCTGACCGTCAGCGGCTACGCCAACCAGTACTACGCCGCGGCGGTCAAGTCGGGCAGCGAGAGCTGGAAAGCGTGGTTCTTCGGCTCGCTCGATCCGGGCAGCTTCATCACCGTCGATAAGCCTCCGCTGTCACTGTGGGTGCAGGGCCTCTCGGCGCGGGTGCTCGGCTTCTCGAGCTTCAGCCTGCTGCTCCCGCAGGCACTGGCGACGATCGCCGCTGTGGGGCTGCTGTACGCCACAGTTCGCCGTGCCTTCGGGCCGGCGGCGGGCCTGATCGCGGCCGGCGCGCTCGCGCTGACGCCGGTGACGGTGCTGATGGGCCGCTACAACAACCCGGACGCGCTGCTCGTACTGTTGCTGGTCGCGGCGGCGTACCTGCTGGTGCGGGCGCTGCAGACGGGCGCCACCAAGTACCTGGTGTGGTGCGGGGCGATGGTCGGACTGGCCTTCATGACCAAATTGCTGCAGGGGTGGATGATCGTCCCTGCGCTCGGGCTGGCCTACCTGATCGGGGGCCCGGTAAGCCTCCGGGTCCGGATCCGCCAGCTCGTCATCGCGGGAGTGGTGATGGTGCTCGTGAGCGCGGCCTGGCCGGTGGCGGTGTCGCTGTGGCCCGGAGCCAAGCCGTATGTCGGCGGCAGCACCAACGGCTCGGTGTGGAATCTGATCTTCGGATACGACGGCTTCGGGCGCCTGACCGGGGCCGGGGGCCCTGGTGGTGGCGCGTCGTTCGGTGGCGCGGCGGGCCTCCTGCGGATGTTCAACGCGGAGGTGGGTGGTCAGGCCGCCTGGCTGATCCCACTGGCCGCAATCGGCGCGAGCGCCGGTCTGTGGCTGCGCCGCCGCGCGTCCAGGACCGACCTGCGCCGGGCCGTGGTGGTGCTGTTTGCGGTGTGGGCGTTGGTGCATATCGCGATCTTCAGCACGCAGCAGGGCATCTTCCATCCGTACTACGTCAGCGCCTTGGCGCCGGCGATCGCCGCGCTGGTCGGGATCGGGCTCGTCTCGATGTGGCAGTGGGCCCGGCGATCCTGGGCGGGTGCGCTGGCTCTGAGCGCCGGCGTCGCGGTGACGGCGCTACTCGCCGACGTGCTGCTCACCCGCACGCCGTCCTTCGTTCCGTGGCTGCGGGTGCTCATTCCGGTGGCGGCCGCGCTGGCCATCACCGCCGGGATGCTGCTCCGGGCCGGGCGTCTTCGGCCGCGTCGAGGCGTGCTGGCGGCGACGCTCGCGGTCGCGGCAATCGCAGTGACGGCCGGCCCTGCCTCCTATGCGGTGGCCACGGTGGGGCGCTCCTACAGCGCCGGGAATCCGCAGGCCGGCCCGGCGTCGGTGGCGGGGCTCGGGGGCGGTGGCCCGGGAATGCCCGGTGGCGGCGAGGGCAGCCCGCGGTTCGGGATCTCCGGTCAGGCGGGGGCTGGCGGCTCTTCGACTCTGGCGCCTCCGGGGTTGGCGCAAGCCGGGGGCGGCGTCCCGACGTTCGGAGGCAGTCGAGGCTTCGCGGGCAGTGCCGGCTCTCAGCGGCTCGGTGGCGGCCCGGGGGGCGGCGGGGGGCCTCAAGGCGCGGTCTCCAAACGGGTGATCGCCTACCTGGAGGCGCACCAGGGCTCGGCCAAGTACCTGGTTGCGGGCGTCGGCTCGCAGACGACCGCCTCGATCATCATTCAGACGGGCAAGCCGGTCGTCACCATCGGGGGCTTCAACGGCAGCGACCCTGCGCCAACGCTGGCCCAGCTCGAGCGCATGGTCGCCAGCGGTGAGCTCAAGTACGTGCTCCTCTCAAGCGGCGGGTTCGGCGGTGGTGGCCCGGGCGGGCTTAGCAGCGGGAGCGCGCAGTCGATCTCGAGCTGGGTGAAACAGCACGGCAAGGCCGTGACCGGGCTCGGCAGCAGCGGCGCGACGCTCTACAAGCTGAGCTGAGGCCGCCCAATTGTTCGATCTTGCCCCCAACGGTCATTCCCACAGCCGCTGGCGGAGGCCCGAGGCTCGTGCCACCGGGCGCTGCACCGCCAGGCGGATCGCCGACTCCGTCCCGGCGATGATGAGCCGCGTTCGAGCCCGGGTGACGGCCGTGTAGAGCAGCTCTCTGGTCAGGATCCGGGAGCTCGAATCTGGGAGCAGGACGGCCGCCGCACCGAACTGCGATCCCTGGCTCTTGTGGACCGTCATCGCGTACACGGTGTCGATCGCCCCGAGACGCATCGGGCTGTAGTGCACGATCTCGCCCTCGCGCTCGAACGCCGCGGTCACCATGCCCCCCCCTGAGGCGACCATCACTCCGGTATCGCCGTTATATAGACCGAGCTCGTAGTCGTTCTCGGTGACGAGCAGGGGACGCCCCGGGTACCAGCGGTCCTCGCACGCGAAGCTGTCGAGTTCCGCTTCGAGCCAGCTCTCGACGGCCGCCGTCCACGCCGCCACTCCATACGGCCCGCGGCGATGGGCGCACAGGATCCGGAACGCGGGAAGCGCCTCCAAGGCCCCGCGCGCGTCGCCCGCGCTGGCAGCTTCGACGGCATTGCGGGCGGTTTGTATTGCGCCGCTACGAACCGGGCCGAGCGCCTCTGGAGGCGCCGAGGCGACATCAAGCTCGAGCCACGTGATGTCGTCGAGCCCCGCGCTCAGCAGATCCAACACGGAGTCCGAGTCGCCGCGCCCGACGGCGGCCGCCAGCTCCGCGATACCGCCGCCGAAGCGATGGATCCGGTCGAGGACGACGATCCCATCGCCGATGCTCACACCCGGCGGTGGGTCTGCGGCATCGACGCGAGCGCCGGTGACCCGTTCGAGCAGGCCGCGCGCGCGCTCGCTCATCACGAGGCGCTGGGCAGCCGGGCCGACGATGTCGCCGAGGACTGCCCCGGCCTCGATCGAGACGAGCTGACCGGGATCGCCGACGAGCACCAGCCTGGCCTCGGGGCGCAAGGCCTCGATCAGTCGCGCCATCAGTGACAACGGGACCATCGAGGTCTCATCGACGATCACGATGTCGTGTGGCAGGCGCTGGTTACGGTCATGGCGGAAGCGACTCTGGCTGTCGGGGCGCCAGCCGAGCAACCGGTGAAGAGTCGCCGCGCCGAGGCCTGCCAGCTGCTCGCGGATCGCCGGGGACGCGTCGAGCGAGGACGCGTCCTGATGCACCGCCTCCGCAAGCCGAGCCGCAGCTTTGCCGGTCGGCGCGGCCAGCGCGATAAGCGGGGGCCGGCTCCCGAGTGCCTCCGACTGTTCGAGCAGCAGCGCCGCGATGCGGGCGGCGGTCGTCGTCTTACCCGTTCCCGGGCCACCGGCAAGCACCGCGAAGCGCCGCAGCACGGCGGATGCCGCGGCCAGTCCTTGACGGCTTCCCCGCTCATCGCCGAACAGGCGCCTGATTCCGTCCGCGAGCACCTCGAGCACGACGTCGGCGTCTGGGGCGTCGCTCATCGCCCGCAGATCGCGGGCGACCGCGACTTCGTCTGCCCAGTAGCGGTCGAGATACAGCCGGCTGCCGAGCAGGCGGAACGGAGCGCAAGCCGCGCCGGTGTCCTCTCCCAGCCTGACGAGCGGGCTGGCGCCGACCTGCCCGACCCAGGGCCCGGGGTCCGGCCAGCGAAGCAGCGACAGGTCGACGGCCTCCTCGGCGTCAACGGCTGCGGTTTCCCGGATCGAGGAGAGGTCGACGTGAACGTGCCCCAGCCGGGGGGCGCGCACGGCGAGTGCCGCGGCGAGCGCGACCGACTCGTCGTCCTCGCGCGCGAGTTCGGCAAGTCGGGTGGAGACGTGCACGTCGGCGGGGGCGAGCACGCCCGCGCGGTTGAACTCGGCCAGCAGCGAGTCGCCCACGGTGCGCGCCCGACGTACGTCGAACGGATCCATCTCAGGCGCTCCTACGCTCATGCCGGTGCTCCGCGATCGAGAGCGTCGCTGAGCGCCTCGACCAGGCCCGGCGCTGGCCGCCAGCCGAACACCCCACAAGGACTCCCGTCGAGCACTGGAGTCGCGTGTCCTGTCATCCCACGCAGGAACAGGTATGCGACCCCGGCCAGCTGGCGATCGCAGGAGTAGTCCCGAACCCGCCAGCGCAGGTAGCGGTGAAGCGCCACCGTGTAGAGCAACGCTTGTAGCGCGTAGTGGCGTCGGTACATCTCGACGCGGAGCGCCTCAGGACGGTAGTGCCAGGTGGTCAGCGGCTCGTCCGGGCCGGCAAGCCAATTGGTCTTGTAGTCGACCACGGCGAAGCTCGTGCCATCTACCCCCTCGATGCGCACCACGAGGTCAAGAGTGCCGGTCAGATAGCCGCGGAAGGACTGGCGCAGAGCGGGCTCCGCGAGCCGATCGGCATACCCGGCAAGAGGGTCAGCCGGCCCTACCCACTCTCGGAGGACCTCCGCGATCGTGCGCAGGCGCAGCCAGCCGTCCGGGTTCTCGCCGCCCGCGATCGGGAGCTCGAACACCAGTTCGTCGAGCCGATCGCCGGGGCTGAAGTCGCGCAAGCGCCGGCCGCCCAGCACCTGCCCAAGCGGAGTCTCGATCGCTGCGCGAAGTCCGTTGCACAGGGCGACCGGATCGCCGATCTCGATAGAGCGCCCCACGGCGAGCGCCTGGCAACGCGCGGCCAGCTCGGCGTCGATGTCGCCGGCATCGAACTCGGTCAGCTCGAGCATCCGGTGAACGAACGTCCCGACCTCGAGTCCCACCGGCAGCGTGGCGAGTGGCGAGGCGACCTCGAGCTCCGGGTCGACCGCCGGGACGCCGCTCACCGGCGGCTCCTCGGTCGCCGGCTCATCGGTGATCACCGGCTCCTCCGGCTCGCTTGCGACGAGCGGATCGTGGCTCCCGGCGGTGATGTCGCTGTAGGAGGTACGCCGCCAGCGGAGGTCGAGCGTGCGGTCAAACGGCGCGGCGCTCAGCGCCGCTTGCGGCGAGAGCCCGGGCCGCCAGATGGCGGGCAGCCCGAGCGCCGAGCGCTCGACGCTGACCGCGCCCGGGGCCTGCTCGGCGAGCGACTGAAAGCGACTGCGGGCGGCTTCATCGTCCGGGGTGAACTTCCCGGCGGTCGCGACGTTCCCGTCGTCATCGCGGAAGAACAACAGGCGTCCGAGCGGCGAGTCGCGGCTGTCCCACGAGCCGGCCCACCAGATCACGGCCTGGTGGCGCGCCCGGGTCAGGGCCACGTACGCGATCCGCAGGTCTTCGCCTCGCTCCTCGGCGATCGACTGCTGGCGGTGGCGCTGGAACTCGGGCCCTTCGAGCGCCACGTCGAGCACGCGCTCGTTTCCCGCCGAGGGGTCGTGGAAGGACACCGGCTGGCCGTCCCGCGAGCTTGTCGCTTCCCACAGGAATGGCACGTACACGATCGGGAACTCGAGGCCCTTGCTGCGGTGGATGGTCAGCACCTGCACCGCCTCCGAGTCGGACTCGAGGCGGCGGCTACGCTCCTCGTCGCTCGTATCGGCTCCGGCTTCGACGATCCGCCGGCGAAGCCACGCGGTCAGCGCGGTCGTGCCGAGGCCCTCGGCCAGCCGGGCCTCGTGCAGCAGCTGGCCGATGTGACGGAGGTCGGTCAGTCGACGCTCGCCGTCGACCCGCCCGAGCATCCTCGCGCTCAGCCCCTCCATCAGCGTGATCGTCTGCACCAGCGAGGCGACCCCGCCTGTGCGCAGCACTCTGGCCCATTCATGAAGGCGGCGGTGGACCTCTCCCCAAGCCGCCTCGTCGGCGCTGGCGATCCGCTCGGGTGCCCACCCGATGAAATCGGTCAGCGCAGCTGAGTGCGCCCGTGAGATCGAAGCGGGCCGCTCGATCGCCTCGAGCAGGCGCAACCAGTCACGTGCGGCGTCGGTCGCGAATACGCTCCCCGCGCCGTTGATCACGGCGGGAACTCCGGCGCTCTCGAGCGCCGAGCGGACGAGCGCTGCGCTCTGGTTGGTCCGCACCAGCACTGCAAGATGGCCGGGGCAAACCCGCTCGTAGCCAACTGTCGTGCCGCCCGCGTCGCGAGTCTCGATCTCCGCTCCCGCCGACAGGAGCTCGACAAGGTCTGAGGCGAGGTCCTTGGCGATGTGCTCCCGGGCCGAGTCCTTGCGGGCGTAGCCGTAGTTCGTGAGCTCGAGCGATTCGCGCGGGACGACGCGAATACGCAGCGGCGCGTCATGTGGCGCTCCGCGCAGCCGCGGCCTGTCGTTTGCGGGGGCGGCGTGGACACGGCGATAGACGATCCCCTCCTCGCCGAGTTTCGCGTTCCCGAATAGCGCGTCGTAGGCGTCGATCAGTCCCTGGTCGCTGCGCCAGTTGGTGGTCAGCGTCGCCTGGGCGACGGCGTCCTGTGCGGCCTCCAGGTAGGCGTGCACGTCGGCGCCACGGAAGGCATAGATCGCCTGCTTGGGGTCGGCGATCAGCACAAGGGTGCGGCCAGGTCCCCCGAACGCACGGCGCATGATCGACCACTGGACCGGGTCGGTGTCCTGGAACTCGTCGACCAGGACCACCTCGTACGCGGTGCGCAGCGTGGCGGCAATCGCATCGCCGTCGGGTCCATGGAGGGCGTCGTCCAGAATCGCGAGCAGGTCGTCGTAGGTGACGACGCCCGCGCGGCGCTTTCGCTGCTCGAGCTCTGACCGTGCCCTGAGCGCGAGCCTCTGGCGCATCTCGGGGATCTCTCCAGTTGCCGGAACGATCGCCGCGGTTGGATGCTCGATCGCGAACCGGGCGATCTCGAGAGCCTCGGCACGCCGTAGCGGCGGTGCCGCCTCTCGGTGGAAGCGGCGCACGTACAAATCGTCGACCACCTCGGAGACGAGGTCGCTGACATCCTCGGCCAGGCTCGCGCCCGGCTCGAGATCCGCAGCGATGCCGAGCCCGCCGATCACCTCCTGGCAGAAGCCATGGATCGTGGCGATCGTCGCTCCGTCGAAGTCCGCAAGCGCTCGCTTCAGCCGGGCGCTGCGCAGACGCACGACCTCTGGTGGGCCCGAGGCGAGCAGCTCGACCACCTGGTCGTCGCCCATCGCGAACCCGGCGCGCGCCCGGGCGAGACCTTGCTCGACGGTCCCGAGCCGATCCCTGACGCGCTCGCGCAGCTCGCCGGTGGCCATCCGCGTGAAGGTGACCAGCAGGATGCGCTCCAGCGGAATGCCCTCGGCTACGTACCGCGCCGCAAGCGCTGCGATCGCGTACGTCTTGCCCGTCCCCGCGCTGGCCTCGAGCACGGTCACGCCAGCGGGCAGCGGGCCTGTCACGTCAAACGGCGGCGCGCTCATCGGGTCGAGACCTCCTCGTAGCGAAGCGGTCCTTGCCACAGCCGGCGAGCGAGCCGTCCGAGTCGCGATGCCTCCGACATCTCCCAGCCGGGCCCTTGCTCATCCTCGCGCGGCGCCTGGACCAGCAACTCTTCGAACTTGTGTACTCCCGCCAGTACCAGCTGGTGCTCGAGCGCCGCGTCCTCTCCCGGGATCCGCCACCGCGTCGCCCACGCCTGCCGTCCTGCCGCGACCGGGTCCTCACCCCCGGCCGCCGCCTGCGCATATGCCGCCGAGGTCAGGCAGTAGAGAGGAAGCGGCTCGCGCATTCCGCGGCCGTACAGGTCGGCCAGCGCTGAGAGCTGCTCGCACGCGATCCGCCGGCGGCCCTCGGCATCTCCCGCCAGGGGCTTGATCGCAGCGACCATCACCGAGTCCTTGTCGGGGCCACGTCCCACGGTCGCGGCCGAGAACGCCGTCTCGGGGTGAGACGCGCTCACCGCGAGCAGCTTCACCCATGTGGCCAGGCGGTGCCTGGCGGACGCCCGCGAGTAGGTCGCGCTCAGCAGTAGCTGGTCGCGGACGCCCGCGACGCTCCCGCTGAGGAGGGTGCCGCCCGGCAGGGTCACGTGTACGTCGACCGGGGTTGGCTTCGCATCGGTGGCCCCCATGCCGCGAGCCGCGCCAAGGATCGAGTCGACAGTCCGGTAGAGCGCTTTCAGCACCGGCTCGCCGAGGAACCCCGGAGGCAAAGTGCCGCGAGCAATCTCGGCCAGGCCCGCGGCGCGCCCGTCGACGCCGGCAAGACGCGCCTCCAGCAGTCGCTGGCCGACCGCCCAGCGTTCCAGGCCGTCGAGCTCGATCGGCAGCTCGTCGCGGACCTCGTCAGAGATGTCGCGCAGGGTGATACGGAGCCGGCGGCGCAGGAACGCCCGCACGGGATGCTGCACGAAGCGCACCAGGTCGTCGAGCTCGATCACCTTGGTGTCAAGAGGCTCGAGTGGGGCGGCGAGAAACGGCCCGGGATGCTTGCGTGGCTCGAGCAGCGCCCGGGCTCCGGCGAGCGTCGCCCCGTCGAAGCTCCAGGTGAGCTCGGGCACGAGCTCTCCACGCTCGAAGTTGCGGGGGTCAAAGGGCTGAAGCGGATGGCGCGTGAGCACCTGGCGGCTGGCCGCGTCGTGCGGCGTGCGAGCCGTGGCATCGACTGTGTCGAGCAGCTCTCCGACCGGCACCGCCGGCGGACGCGGCACGTTGGTGCGCTCGTCGTTACCCGTGTAGGTGATGATCAGTTGGTCCGTGGCCGCAAGCAGCGCGTCGAGCAGCAGCTGGCGATCCTCGCTGCGGGGGTCGCGCTCACCGACGTAGGGATCGGCGAGCATCAGATCGTCTCCGTCGCGCGGTGCCTTACGCGGGAACGCTCCGTCGTCTAGGCCCAGCAGGCACACGACCCGGTGCGGCACCGAGCGCATCGGATAGAGCGTGCACACGGTCATGTGCCCGGTGCGGAAGTTCGCTCTGGTAGGCCTTCCGGCGAGCCGCTCCGCGAGCAGCGTTCTGACTTCGCCGAAAGCGAGCTCGTCGGCGGACACGGTGAGCGCCGCCTCCTCGACGATCTGATCGAGGATCCGCTGGAGCTCGGCGCGTTGCCACGCGTCCCGCGGCCCCGTTGCCGCGAGGCTCTCGGCCGCCGTGGATAGCGCCTGCGCCCAGGCGGCGAGCGGCTTTCGGGAGCGCAGCGAGTCGAGCGCCTCCTGGAGGCGAGCGATCAGCTCGGCGAAGCGCCCGGCGAGATCGATCGCCGTGCCGTCGACGTCGTCCAGTGGGAGGACGCCTTCGAACAGGCGCTGGTGATCCTCGCTCATCGTTACGCCGAGGAGGACCCGATCGAGCCCCGCTCGCCAGGTGCCCGCCGGCACCTGGCTCAGGTGAAACGAGGCTCGATGCTCGGCATCAAGGCCCCAGCGGATTCCGGAGTCGCTGACCCAGCTCTGGAGCCTGGCGAGATCGTCGTCGCTCAGGTGAAAGCGGCGGCGGACCGGGTCGCGATCGGCGAAGTCGAGGACTTGCGGAGCGGTTACGCGTTCGGAGACCAGCTCGAGCAGATCGGAGAGCATCGCGAGCAGCGCATTGGTCTGGCGCAGCGAGCGGTCGGCCAGGCGAACGCGGAGGTCGACCGGCTCGTCGGATGCCTCGAGAATCGTCTGGGCGCCCCCGGAATCAGTCTCGGTCGTGACTTCGCCCGCCCCGAACGTCGCCTGGATCAGCGGCGCGAAGCTTTCGATATCGGGGCACATCACGATCACGTCGCGCGGCTCGAGCGTCTTGTCCTGGGCGAGCACGTGGAGGACCGCGTCGCGGAGCACCTCGACCTGGCGAGCGCGCCCGTGGCAGGCGTGAACCTGGATGCTTCGATCGTCGGGAGCGAGCATCGGGCGGGTGTCGTCCTGCTCGGGGAGCGGCGGTCCAGGTGGCTGCCGGTCGGCACGAACGTCCGCCTGGACCCGCTCGAGCAAGGTGGCCTGCTCGAACCGCAGGGGGTGATGGTGGTCAACGAGCCCAGACGGGGCGCCGAGCACGAGCTGCGTCTCCGCCTCAGATGAGGGGCCGAGCCCGGGCGGCGTCTCGGGCCCAGATGCCGGGCCGAGCACGAGGGGCGTCTCGCGCACAGATGCCGGGCCGAGCACGAGCTGCATCTCGCGGGAGTCGCGCCCCCACGATGCGAGCAGCCGGTTCTGGGCGAGCTCCGCGCTCGGGTCATCGCGGCGCCGCACCATTTGCGCGGCGCCGATCTGCCCGGCGATCGCCTCCCACAGGGCCGGCGACGGATGCAATAGGAACAGGTGCACGTCGCGCTCGGTGGCCAGGGCGCGGATGACATGCAGCTCGCCGGCCGGAAGCCGCGTCAGGCCGAACAG
>CATPAX010000022.1 GCA_955652215.1 uncultured Solirubrobacteraceae bacterium
ACTTTGCTGGCCGCGAATAACTCGATATGCACACCGAAGTGAGGGCCGAGAGCGGATCGGCAGGCCCCCAGCACGGGACCGGTAGCGGGCGGGTGAAAGCGGCCGCCCCGACCGATCGGGCGGACCTGAGCGACGAGCCCGGATGGCAGCCCCGACGACGGCGGTGGCGGCGCGGTGGTCCCGCAGCCGGCCAGCAGGGCGCCCGCCACACCAATGACCGTCGCGGTCCACCCAGAGCTTCTAGGCAAAGTTCCCGATGACGTCCTGATCGTCCCCGGGAAGAGCAGCGGCGGACGTGCGGCCGACTCGGCGCTCGTCCGGCTGCTCGGCGAGCCGCACCGCGAGCAGCAGCAATCCCACGCCGCAGCCCAGACAGAACACGGTGGCGACCCGGGCCAGAAATGCCGGTACGGCCATCAGCACGAAGCCGTCACGCAGGGTGGGAATCAGTTCGATGCCCTCCCAGAGAGCGACGAACGCGGTCACGAAATAGCGGAAGTAGCCCCCCCGGGTGCGGATCACGCGGTAGAGAAGCCAGCCGAGAACAGCCAGGAGCACACCGAGCTCGATCAGCTGAAAGGCACCGACGCTCGGCCTCCCATAAAGCTCCCGGCCAATCCCGGCGACCGCGACCGCCGCCAGCGCCGCGATCGCGCAGGCTCGTGCCGCAGCAGCGTCCACCTCCGGCCGGCGCACCCGCCAGGCCGCCAGCACGCACAGGATCAGGACGGCGATCGGCCAGAACCAGACGATCGACGGGGGGGCGGCATGCCAGAGATCGCCGGCGATTGTGGTTGGGCGCCCGTCGAGGAGCAGTGGGATGACCCACCTCCCGGCATACGTCGCGCCGGGTGCCAGAGCGACCGTCGCGAGCGCATGCAATCTGCCGTCGTGCCAGCCGTAGGCGTGTCCGGAGGTGACTTTCTGCCAGCTGGGTCGCGTGTCACGAGTCAGGTTCGTGGGCGGGGTCTGCGCCACCGGTGTCTGGTTGAGGTAGAACATCGCCGAGTTCTGGTTGACCTCGACCCCGCCTCTCGAGAACCGCAGATACCGCGCGCCGCGGTAGTCCAGCACTACAACCGTCGTAGCCGGCGGAACCCGCAGCCACATACGCTGATCCCCGTCGACCACCTCGGCCTCGAGCCCGCGCGGCGCCGCAGCGACCCTCGCCAGATAGCTGGATGCCAGCGGGGCCACGGGACCGTGTGCCTGAGCCGTACGGGGCCATGCGACAGCCCCGAGAACGACACACACCAGGACCGCCGTAACCATCCACCGCGATCGTCCGGTCGTAGACTCGCCGATAACGTGCCTCCAGCTCGGCAGGGGTGATCTCGATGCCAGGCTCATTCGCTTGAAGGACTGTACGCGCCCTCCTCGGCTCTCTCGCCGGCTCGCCGCCGCCCTGCTGACCACCACGCTCGCCTGCGTCTGGATGCCTGGCAGCTCGCTCGCCGACGGCGACCCAGCCAGCGATGTCCTCGTGACGCAGGACCTGTTCCTACCCCAGGACGCTCGAGCGTCCCTACGACAGGCCGCGGAGCTCTCCGCGCTCGTACGCGCGGCCTCCCGCAGCGGCTTTCAGATCCGAGTCGCGCTGATCGCCTCCAAGGATGACCTGGGCTCGGTGACCGAGCTGTGGCGCCAGCCGCGGAGCTACGCGCAGTACCTCGGACAGGAGCTCTCGCTCCTCTACACGGGACCGCTGCTCGTCGTGATGCCCGATGGCTACGGCGTCTACCGCGTGACTGGTGCGCGTCCGGCGGAGCCGTCCGCGGTCTCCGGTCTGGGCGCCCCCGGTATCGCGTTGGCCAGCGCCGCCATCACTGCCGTGCAGCACCTTGCCATGGCGGACGGTCACACTCTCTCGCTGGCGAGCGTAAGCCCATCGAGCAATTCGAGCGCGTCGGATCCGGTGGCATGGCTCGTGCTCGCGATTGGCGCCGGTCTGGTCGCTCTTGCCTGGACTCTGAGTCTGCGTGCCCGGCCGCTGAGGCTGAGTTCAAGCGCTCGTCGAGGTGCACCGTGACCTCCCGCGAGATGGTGATCGAGTTCACTGATCGTTCTCTCCGGAGGCCTCGAGGTCCCACCCAAAATAGACCTCTGCTGCGCGGATCCTGTCGCCGTCGAAGGTGAGGATCTCCGTGTTGCGAAACCGGTTGCCGTCGGTCCTGGCTATCTCGTAGGTCACGATCACCTCATTGCCAACCTCGATCATGCGCTCGATCTCGATCCTCGCGATCATCTCGGCGTTGGGCCAGCACCGCTCGAAGTACCTCGTGAGATCGATCCCCACATCGGCGGGGCTGTAGAACCTGAAGTCATCGCTCAGGTGGGGATCGAGGAGGTTGCGATCCCCCGTCTCGTAGGCGCGATACATCTCTCGCACGATCCGCAGACGGCCGCTCGAGCTCACGTCATCCTCCAGGTTTGACGACATGTGGGATTGGACTGCATCCGAATGGGATATTCATCGGTGGGGCGCTGTCCACCGGCAACGCCTTCCCTCTAGACGAGCCGTCGTTTCGACCTATCTCCTAGTAGGTAAGATCCCCCCGCCATGGTCACGCTTCGCACATCGAACAGGAACCGAGCTGACGGGAGCCAGCCCAGTACTTCCGAGCGGATCCTCGACATCGCCGAGCGCCTCGTCCAGACTCGAGGGTTCAACAGCTTCAGCTACGCAGACATTGCCGCCGAGCTCGGCATCACAAGGGCAAGCCTCCACTACCACTTCCCGGGCAAGGCCGAGCTCGGAGAGGCGCTGATCAGCCGGTACGCCGAGCGGTTCTACGAAGCACTACGCCAAATTGACCGGGAGGCGCCGGACGCCCGAGCGAAGCTCGAGGCATACGCGGAGCTTTACGCCGAGGTGCTCCGCGGTAAGCGCATGTGCATGTGCGGCATCCTCGCCGCCGAGTACCAGACGTTGCCGCAGCTGATGCGAGGCGCGGTGGTCGACTTCTTCGACGAGAATCAACGATGGCTGGCGCGGGTCCTGGTGCAGGGCACCGCGGAGAAGACCCTGAGGTTCAGCGTGGAGCCAGAAGAGGGGGCGCAAAGCATCCTCAGCACACTCGAGGGCGCGATGCTCGTCGCTCGCCCCTACGACGATCTCACTCGGTTCAACTCGACCGCGCGCCAGCTTCTGGCTGGTCTGGCCGCCTGACGCCTGCAGCGGCATCGGGCATCGCCGGGAGATGACGACGCACACTTCCGGCCGCCAGACGGTCGACCTGCGGGCCGCGACCGAGCAGGACATCGAGGCGCTCGTCGCGCTGGTCGGCTTCCACGGGCGCAACCCCGCCAGATTGCGCGGTCGGAGTCCTCGGGCGAGCACTTCGTCCGACCGACAGTCCCCACTGACGCGTTGCTCGCCTCCCCGGACCCGGCCGTCCGCACGCTGCACCAGCGCGCTGGCCTACCTCCGCCGGTCCCAGCCGATCACGATGGGCGGCCCGGAGATCAAGTTTTCCGGGTCATCGAGGCATTTGAGCGCCGGATCGAGGTCCCGCTCCGCGAAGCCTTCGTTGAGGAGCTCTGCTCGCAGCCGCTCTAGGCCTGACCGAAGCCAGTCGGGGCCGCCAGGGGCGAGCAGACGATGCTCACGACCACGGATTTCGGTCAGTCCCGCCGCAACCTCGGCGAGCCGATCCGCCTCGCGACTCGCATCCTCGCCGAACGCGTAGGCATCCTGCGGCACCTGAGCAAGCGTAGATCCTGCCCGCGACAGGCTCCCTATGGCAAGGCAGCCGCGACGCGATAGAGCACGGCACTGTGAGGTGGCACAAGCGACCCGATCGCGCCGGTCGTCGTGCGCGTCGTGCCCAGCCAGAGATCGTGCAGCCCGTAATCGCGAGCGAGGGGCAGGCCGACTGCGGTTGCGGTTGTGGCGATCGACAGCGCGGTCGAACCGCGGTTGAGCAACGCAACCGCACGGTCTCCGCCGGCGAGTGGCTTGACCCACACCTGTCCCGCTCCCTGCTGCTGGATTGGCGTGCCCTGGACGCCGAGCGGGTCCTGATCGACCGCTATGACCTGCCGATTCTCGAGCATCGCGATCGACGTCGCGGACAGCGAGCGGGGGTCGCTGCCCAGGACCAGCGGTGCGGCCACGATCGCCCACATGGAGAGCTGCGCCTGGGCCTCCGCAGCTGTCATACCGAGCTCAGGGCCCAGATAGTCAGGGTCGTTCCAGTGTCCCGGACCAGCAGCGCCAGGATGCGCGGCGTCGTGGTCGAGGTTGCGCAGGACGTTCACGAATTGGACGTTCCGCGTGAACCCGATATCGGTGTCTGTTCGCCAGCTCTGCGCGATGTCCCGGGCCCACTGATAGTTCGAGTACGCGGAGTCCGCGATGGACGGGCGGACTCCATCAATCTGTCCGGGTACCCAGAAG
>CATPAX010000023.1 GCA_955652215.1 uncultured Solirubrobacteraceae bacterium
ATTGAGGGCCGCCGTGGAGATGGCCGCTGAGAAGCTCCTCGCGCTTCGGGTCGGCGAGCAGGCGGCGGGGACACGGCTCGACCAGTTCCTCGCTGGGCCGCTTGGCTCGCGGGCGCGGGCGCAGGCGCTGATCGACCAGGGTGCGGTCCGCGTCGACGGTCGGGTGAAGCGAAAGCGCCACCTAGTCACTGCGGGGGAGCTGATCGAAGTGGAGCCGGCAGCGCTGCAAGTGCCCGCGCCCGTCGCAGACGTCCCATTTGAAATCGCCTATGAAGACGAACACTTGCTGGTCGTTGACAAGCCCGCCGGCGTGGTCGTGCATCCGGCCAAGGGACACTGGACTGGCACGCTTGCTCAAGCGCTGAGCGGTCGCGCAGCCGGGGGCGACAAACCGTGGCGGGCAGGGATCGTTCATCGGCTGGATCGCGATACCTCAGGTCTGCTGGTCGTCGCCAAGGGCGACGACGTCCACACCGCACTGAAAGGGCTGATCGCCTCCCGAGGGCTGCGGCGAGAGTACCTGGCGCTCGTCGACGGTCATCCCCCGGCACGCTCGGGGACCGTCGATGCGCCTATCGGGCGCCATCGCACGGACCGCGTGCTGATGTCGATCGACACCGATGACCCGCGAGACGCCCGGACGCATTTCGAGATCGAGCGCCTCCTCCCCGCCGCGGCCCTGCTTCGAGTGGTGCTCGAGACAGGCCGGACCCACCAGATCCGGGTGCACATGGCGGCGATTGGGCACCCGGTGTCTGCCGACAGGCAATACGGCGTCGCTGATCGCTACGGCCTCCATCGTCAGTTCCTGCACGCCACCAGGCTCGCGTTCGAGCATCCGGTCAGCGGTGAGCCCGTGGATGTCACGTCGCCATTGCCCGACGACCTGGCAGCGGCGCTCAAGCGTGCAGCCGAGCCGTCGTAATCGCCGACGTTCCCCCGCGCGTTCAATCAGGCTAGTGTCGAGGACCCCTAATCCGGAGGCAGTGAAATGACTGAGGTACGAGTCGGGCTGTGGGTCAAGCTGGAGGCCAAGCCAGGCAAAGAGGCCGACGTTGAAGCATTCCTCAAGTCCGGCCGTGCGCTCGTGGACGAGGAGCCGGAAACAGTTACGTGGTTTGGCGTTCGTCTCTCGTCGACGACGTTTGCGATCTTCGACGCGTTCGCGGCCGAGAGCGGCCGCGAGGCGCACCTCTCGGGCAGAGTCGCGGCGGCGCTGATGGAGAAAGCACCGGAGCTCCTAGCCCACGAGCCCTCGATCGAGAAGATAGACGTACTGGCAAGCAAACTGCCCTGACGCGAGCGCGGTCACTTCGTCTTGCCCAAGCGAGCTCTCAGGCCCGACCGCCTGCCTAATCATCGCCAGTGTGTACGGTGAACAAATGGCGACCCGAGGCTTCTTCGGCCGACAGCGCGCTCCTGCGGGGATGGCGGAGCGCCTGCCGCCGGGTCAATACATCGAGGAGGGCTTTCCGGTTCTCACCGCTGGTCCGACGCCCCAGGTCCCGACCAGTGAGTGGAGCTTCACGATCGAGGGCCTGGTCTCCGAGGCGCGAACCTGGAGTTGGGATGAGGTGCAGGCGCTGCCGGGTTCCACGTTCGAGGGGGACATCCACTGCGTGACGCGCTGGTCGAAGCTCGGCACCAGCTTCGCCGGCGTTTCGATAGACGCGTTGCTCGAAGCCGTCGAGGTCGACACCACCGTGACCCACGTGCTGGCGTTCTGTTATGGCGGGTACACGACCAACTTGCCGCTGGTCGATGTGCGCGGCGGCCGGGCGTGGATCGCCTGGGAGCACGAAGGGCGTCCGCTGGCGGCCGAGCACGGCGGCCCGGCTCGGCTGCTCGTGCCGCACCTCTACTTCTGGAAGTCGGCAAAGTGGGTCAAGGGCCTACGGCTGCTTGATCACGACGAACCCGGGTTCTGGGAAAACTATGGCTATCACGATTACGGTGACCCGTGGAGGGAACAGCGGTTCCGGGGCGACTGACGACCATGAGCACCGCCGCCGTCCACGTACAGCCGGTCCCCTGGCAGACCGGCACTGTCACGTCGATCAAGCCGGAGACTCCGCGCGCGAAATCCTTCCGCCTGGAGCTGCCCCACTGGCGCGCACACCTTCCCGGCCAGTACTACACCGTAAGGCTCACCGCGCCCGACGGTTATCAGGCCATCCGGTCCTACTCCGTCGCGTCTAGCCCGCTGGACGAGGGAGAGATCGAGCTGACAGTCGACTGCCTGAGCGATGGCGAGGTTTCGCCCTTTCTGCATGACGTCGTGGAGATCGGAGACGAGCTCGAGGTACGAGGTCCGCTGACCGAGTACTTCACCTGGCAGGGCAGCTCGCCCGTGCTGCTAATCGGTGGCGGATCCGGCATCGTGCCACTGATGTCGATGCTGCGCCATCGCCGTCGCGCCTTCCCGCACGTTCAAGCCCGCCTGCTCTACTCGGTCCGCTCTCCCGACGATGTCTTCTATCGAGACGAGCTTGGTGAGGAGACAACGCTGACGTACACCCGCAGAACGCCCGCGAGTTGGACGGGGGCGACCGGCCGGATCGACTCTGCGCTCGTCCGCACGCTGGCCTGGCCGGACGGAATGGCTTACGTGTGCGGCCCACATGGCTTCGTCGAGACTGCCGCGCATCTGCTGATGGACGCCGGCTACGACGCCGCGCGCATCCGAACGGAGCGCTTCGGGCCTAGCGGTGGGTGACCTCGACACCCCTCGGCTCCCTGAAAATACTGGCGGGGCGGCCCGTCCAAAGCCGCCCCGCCGAGGTTGCGAACCGACCCACCGGAGGTAGGGGAAGGCGGTCCGGTTCGCTTCCAGCGGGTTATCGCCGAGGTAGGTTGGCGATGTCCCGCCTCACAAGCAGAACGATTGAGGCGGAAGAAACTTGCGTAAACTTGGGATGGCAAGGTCCATTCCTCTATCCCGTGGCGCGGGCCGCGCCCTGCCTCGAGCACTCGAGGTTCGCGAGCACCGACCGCGGGTTTTCATCAACACAGCGAAAAGGGAGCATCCGTGGCTCAAATCGGACTCAAGGAGCTGCTGGAGGCCGGTGTTCACTTCGGTCACCAGACGCGCCGTTGGAATCCAAAGATGCGCCGCTTCATCTTCGGAGAGCGGGACGGCATCTACCTCATAGACCTGATCAAGACCGAAGCTCTGCTCGAAGAGGCATGCCAGTTCGCCTCGAACATCGCCCACCGCGGCGGCACGGTCCTGTTCGTGGGCACGAAAAAGCAGGCGCGAGACGCGATCCGCGACACGGCGGAAGCGGCGGACATGCCTTACGTGAACCACCGCTGGCTCGGCGGCCTCCTGACGAACTTCCAGACGATCTCGCAGCGAATCAGGCGGCTTCATGATCTCGAGCGCTACGAGACGGAGGGCCAGCTGCAGCTGCTTCCCACTCGAGAGCGGATGGCGGCACAGTCCGACCTCGAGAAGCTTCGGGCCAACCTTGGTGGCGTCAAGAACATGCAGCGCGTTCCAGACGCCGTATTCGTGATCGACCTGAAGACCGAAGTCATCGCAGTCCGCGAGGCACAGCGCCTGCGGATCCCGATCATCGGGCTGGTCGACACCAACTGCGATCCCGACGGGATTGACTACGTGATCCCGGGCAACGACGACGCCATCCGGTCGTGCGCGGCGATCACGCGCGCAATCGGCGATGTCGTGTCGCAAGGCCACAACGTGTTCCGGGCCGAAGAGGAACGGGCGCGGCTCGAGCGCGAGCGGCGTGAAGCCGAGGAGCGGGCGCGGCTCGAAGCTGAGGAGCAGGCTCGGATTGAGGCGGCGGCGGCTGCTGAAGCCGCTGCCGCTGCCGCAGCGGAAGCCGCTGCTGCCGTTACGTCCGAGGACGCCACCGCGTCCAGCGCCGCGCCGCAAGTGGCGCCGGACGCGGCAGCGTCCCCGAAGGTGGAGCCCGTCGCGCAGGCACCTGCTGCGACGGATAACGCGGCGCCCGCCACCGCATCGCCGGAGCCGGCAGTTGCCGCAGCAGAGCCCGCTCCTGCGGCCGCGACCGCTGCGAGCCCCGAGCCTGAGGGAGAGCCGGAGGCCGCTGCGGAGGCAGCTCCCGAGCCGGACGCAGCCGCTGAACCTGAGACGGCATCCGCTGAGCCCGAGACGGCAGCCGCTGAACCTGAGACGGGAGCACCGGAAGTTCCCGCGGCCGCCGAGGCCGAGGTCGAGGC
>CATPAX010000024.1 GCA_955652215.1 uncultured Solirubrobacteraceae bacterium
ATCCGGGAACCTCCCCGGGGTCGCGAATCGGGCGCGCGGATCGACCACATACGGTCGCCATCCGGTGGCCCGCGCAAGCGTACACAGCGACGCGGCGATGTCGACCGCACCGAACAGGATCAGCCGCGGCGCGGGCGCGGTCACATCGAAGAACATCGCACCCTGGCGCTCCGAAGCCTCGGTCCACAGCAGCTCCGTGGCGATACGCGCGGCCTCGGCGTCGAGCTCGGGGGCACCGAGCGAACCAGATCGCTCGCCGTCGGCCTCCATCAGCAGCTTCGCGCCCGGGCGTGAGCCTTCGAGCAGGGTCACCTCGACCGCCCGGCCGCCCGCGCGCGCGAGCTCCCCGAAGCGGCCCGGCTGATAGGCCTGAACCCATACGTCGATCTCGCCGCCACACGGAAGGCCTACCTCCCACGCCTCCGAGTCGGCGATGCCGAAATGCACAAGCCGTGGCTCCTCGCCCCGCATCACCTGCTCGGCAAGCTCGACGACCGCCCCTTCGACGCAGCCGCCCGACACGCCGCCGGCGATCTCACCGTGCTCGTTGACCGCCATCTTTGACCCGGGTGCCCGGGGCGCCGAGCGGTTCACCGCCACGACAGTCGCGAGCGCCACGCGGTCCCCGCGCTCAGTCCAATCGGTGACCTCTGTGATCACATCCTTCATGCTCAGATCTCCTCCAGGATGACAGCAAGCTCCTCGAGCGAGGCTAGGGAGTTACCCGCCAGCAGCTCGTCGGCGTGCGGCACGGCCGCACGCATGCCGCGCGTCAGCGGCTCAAAGTCGGGATGGGCCGCGAGCGGATTCAGCCACACCAGCCGGTGGGCGCTGCGACGCAGCCGGCCCATCTCCGTCGCGAGCAGCTCCGGATCTCCGCGATCCCAGCCATCAGAGAGGATGATCACGGCTGCGCCACGGCCGACGCGACGCCCGTGCGCACGATTGAGCTCCGCCAATGCGCTGCCGATCCGCGTCCCCCCGGCGAAGTCGGTGACCGCCTCGGTCGCTCGCTGAAGGGCGAGATCAGGATCGCGCCCCGCGAGCTCGTTCGTGATCCGGGTCAAGCGCGTGCCGAACGCGAACGCCTCCACTCGCCTGCGGGCCGCCACCGAGGCCTGCAGGTACTGAAGCAGCATCCGCGCATACGCCGACATCGAGCCTGACACGTCGCAGACAAGGACGACCGGCCGGGGGCGTCGGCTGGGTCCGCGCCAGTGCCGGTGGACGGGATCCCCGGCGGTCCGCAGTGACGCGCGCAGGATCCGTCGAAGATCCGGCTGATGGCCGCGCTGGCGGACCGGGCGAGCACGCCGCGAGAGCCGGGTCGGACCCCTTCGGGCCAGCTGCACGATCAGCTCGTGTGCCAGCGCCAGCTCGGCCTCGTTATAGGCGGCGAAGTCCTTGTGGCGAAGCAGCTCGACCTCGCTCCATGCGGCGGGAACCGGGACCGGCTCGGGCCCGGCGCGCTCGTGCTCCTGAGAGCCCCCTGGGACGCCCGCTCGCGGTAGGGCGGCACGCTCGATCGCGCCGAGCTCCGCCAGCGGCTCCCAGTCATCGTCACCCCCAGGCTCGCCGAACACGGCCGCGAACGCCAGGTCGAAGCGCTCGAGGTCCTGGCGCGAGGAGCACAGCACCGACCGGAGCGCAAGTCTTGCATCCTCTCGGGAACCGCAGTCAACTGCAGCGAGCGCCCGGTGCGCTGTCAGGAGCTCGCCGATCCCGGCGCGCGTCCCCTGCGCCCGGAGTGCGGCCGCCAGAGACGCAAGCCGCGCGGTGATCGCCGCGCCCGCCTGATCAAGGGCCGTGTCAGCCATCTTCGAGCCACGCCTGGTGAGCAGCCACGTCAGACACCCTTGAGCACCGCCTCCTCCCGGCCCTCTCAAACACCCTCGAGCACCCCGCGTTCCCGGACTCTGACCACGTCCTCGTGGACCTTCAGCGCCGCACCGAGGGTATCGGTCAAATCGGCCTCGGCACCGAGTGCGAGCAGTGCCCTGGCCCAGACGAGCGTCTCCCCCACGCCCGGCAGCTTGTACAGATCTCCCTGCTCGCGCAGCCGGCCGACCGCCGCGACGACACGATCCGCGATCTCCACAGGCACTTCGGGGATGCGGGCGTGAACGATGGCCCGCTCGCGCTCCGCAGCCGGGTAGTCGATCCAGTGATAGAGACAGCGCCGCTTCAGCGCGTCGTGCAGCTCGCGCGTGCGGTTGGAGGTGAGGATCACGACCGGGCGATGGGAGGAGGCGATCGTGCCCAGCTCCGGGATGCTGACGGCGAAATCCGACAGGAACTCGAGCAGGAACGCTTCGAACTCGTCGTCGGCGCGGTCGACCTCGTCGATCAGCAGCACCACGGGACCGTCGTGCTCGAGCGCCTCGAGCAGCGGGCGGCGAAGCAGGAACCGCCGCGAGAACAGCTCGCCCTCGTCGGCACCACCTTCCGCCGCGCGCAGCGCCAGCAGCTGACGGGCGTAGTCCCAGTCATACAGCGCGTGGTGAAGGTCGATGCCTTCGTGGCATTGCAGACGGATCAGCCGGGACGAGGACGCCGCAGCGAGTGCACGGGCCACCTCGGTCTTGCCGACTCCCGCCTCGCCCTCGAGCAGCAGCGGCTGCTCGAGAGTCACCGCAAGGTGCACAGCGAGCGCGAGCGCGCGATCGGCGAGATATCCCTCGGCGGCGAGTGCGGCGCCAGCCGCCTCAACTGACCCAAGCGACCCGAAGCTCACCCGGCCATCATGCCAACCCGGCCGCCTCGGCCAGAACGCGGCGGCACAGGACGCGGGCGAGGTGACGCTTGTAGTCGCTGCTCGCGTTCAGATCTGACGGCGGGTCGGTCCCCTCGGCTGCCTGCTCGGCGGCTCGCGCGATCGACTCGGCGCTCAGCGAATGCCCGCGCAGCGCCTGCTCCACCGCATCGGCCCTGAGCGGTACCGATGCCATGTTCGTCAGCCCGATCCGGACGTCCTCGCAGACATCGCCCGATCGCTTGACGAGCGCGCTGACCGCGACCATCGCCCAGTCCTCGCTACGGCGATTGAACTTCTGATAGGCGAAGCCCCAGCCGTCCATCGCGGGCAGGCGCACCTCGGTCAGCACCTCTTCTTCCCCGACCGCCGTCTCCATGTAGTCGCGGAACAGCTCGTTGGCCGGCACCATCCGTTGCCCGCCGGGTCCTTGCAAGGTCACGCTCGCCTCGCACACAAGCATCACTGCCGGGAGATCGGACGCCGGGTCGCCGTGGGCGAGCGAGCCACCGATCGTCCCCCGGTTACGCACCTGGGGGTCGGCGATCGTGCCCGCCGTTCGCGACACCAGCCCGAGCTCGCGCGTGTACTCGAGCTCGCGGTGTGGGGTCAGGGCCCCAATCCTCCAACTGCCGTTCTCGCGCTGGATGCCGTGCAGCCCGGGCACCTTGCGCAGGTCGATCAGCAGCGAGGGGGCCGCCAGACGCAGCTTCATCAGCGGCAACAGCGAGTGACCGCCTGCCAGCAGCTTCGCGTCCGGGCCGCCGTCGGCAAGCGCGCGGATCGCTTCTTCGAGCGTCTCTGGCGCGACGTAGTCGAACTGAGCGGGGATCATGCCGGCACACCTCCGTTTGCCGCGGACTTGGCCTCTGAGATTGCCTCCCACACCCGCATGGGCGTCAGCGGCATGTTGATATAGCTGACCCCGAGTGGTCGCAGCGCGTCTATCAACGCGTTGGTGACCGCGGGGCTCCCGGCGATCGTTCCCGCCTCGCCTACGCCCTTGACTCCGAGCGCGTTCACGGGGGACGGGGTCTCGGTGCGGTCGGTCTCGAAGCTCGGAAGCTCTGCGGCGGTCGGGAGCGCATAGTCGACGAATGTGCCCGTCACGAGCTGTCCCTCCTCGTCGTAATGCACCCGCTCATACAGCGCCTGTCCGATCGCATGGACTACGCCGCCGTGGACCTGGCCATCGATCAGCATCGGGTTGACCGCGTTACCGCAATCGTCGACCGCTACCCATCTGACGACCTTGACCTTCCCGGTCTCGGCGTCCACGTCGACGATGCAGGCGTGAGCACCGAATGGGAACACGAAGTTCTCCGGGTCATAGAACGAGGTCTCCTCGAGCCCAGGCTCGAGCCCCTCCGGCAGCTCGATCCCAAGATACGCGACGCCTGCCACGTCCGCGAGCGTCATGCCCTTGTCGGGCGAGCCGCGGACCGAGAAGCTGCCGTCCCGGACCTCGATGTCCTCCGGGGCGGCCTCGAGTTGATGGGCGACGATCTTGCGCGCCTTGTCGGCGACCTTGCCGGCCGCGCGCAGCACGGCCTCGCCTCCGGTGGCCAGCGACCGCGAGCCGTACGTGTTACGTCCCTCCGGACCCGTTCCGGTGTCACCATGGAGCACCTCGACCACCGACGGATCGACCCCGAGCTGGTCGGCGACGATCTGGGCGAAGCTCGTCTCGAGTCCCTGCCCATGAGGTGAGGTGCCCGTGTACACGGTCACCGCGCCGGTGTTATGGACCCGGACCATCCCCGACTCCCAGAATCCAGCCTGGATCCCGACTACCGGCGGACCGGCCACCCGCGACGGCGCAAGCCCGCAGATCTCGGTATAGGTCGAGAATCCGATCCCCCGATAGATTCCGTCGGAGCGGAGCACCTCCTGCTCGCGACGGAAGGCCTCCATATCGACG
>CATPAX010000025.1 GCA_955652215.1 uncultured Solirubrobacteraceae bacterium
ACGCGGCATCGCGCAAGGTGTTCGCGATCTCCGACTCGGGGATCCCGAACAGCCGCAGAAACCCGGTCCGGTACTCGGTTGCCGATGCGATTGCCGCCTGGAAGGCGTCGGTGGCCCGGGCCCTGGCCCACATCGGATGAAGCTCGCGGGGCGGGCCTGGCAGGACGACCACCGTAGGCCCGGCGTCCGCCCTCGGCGGAACCACGAGCCCGGGGGCCGTGCCCACCGGGTCGAGCACTGTCGAGCCGCGCGGGATCACCGCCTGCTTTCGGTTCGATGCCCTGATCGCCTCCGGGTCGAGATCAGGCCAGCGGCTCATCATCGGCCGCAGGATCTCGGCGATCCTCTGCTCGAGCGCCTCGTCGAGCACCATCTCCCGGCGGGCGAAACGCCCTACGACCTCGGCCGTGAGATCGTCGGCGGTGGGCCCGAGTCCACCGCTGGTGACGATCAACGCCATCCCCTCCCTGGCCATGTACTGAAGAGCAGCGAGGAGATCGGAGGGCCGGTCCCCGACGATCTCGATCATCCCCGGGTCGACCCCGATCTCGCGTAGACGCTCGGAGAGCCAGGGCCCGTTACGGTCGGAGATGATCCCCGACAGCACCTCGGTGCCCGTGATCAGGATCCCCGCCCTCGGCTTTTCGCTCATAGGCATCGGGGCTGATGCGCTGGAGCGAGCGGCGCGGTGTGCCCCGGCTCAAGGAGATATCCGATCGAGCTCGCCGAGCTCCCGACTGAGACGGGTTTTCCGTCGACCTTCATCTGAACCGAGTTGTTACCCAGTGTCAGGAGCAGCTTGCGGGAGGTTTCGGTCGGGATCGGTTGCCCGGAGCTGAAGATCCGTCCGGGAATCAGTTGCGTGCCCTTGCCGTTGACCAGACACACGTACACCGCGCCCGTCGGGACAAGTTGCAAGGTCACCGCCTGCGGTTTCCGCGCTGCCGGGACCGCCACGTGGCGGTGGTGGACATGGTGGACCTTCGGCGGCGCCTTGACCTGGGTTGTCGTGCTGGGGCTCGGCTTCTTGCCTCCCAAGCCGACGATGAACAGCGCCGCCACGATCGCCAGGAGAACGATTCCGATCAATGCCCATGGGGGGAGCAATGGCCCTCGCGGAGTCCGGTCCCGGTCGCGACTTCGCGAGGCGATGGGACGCACTTCCTGATCACTCGGACGCTCATATCGCTGCTTGAACTCATCGACCAGCATCCGGCTGTCGAGCCCCAGGTAGTCGCCGTAGGTCCGCAGGAAGCTCCGCGCGTAGATCGGTCCGGGGAGCAGGTCCCACTCTTCGTTCTCGATGGCGCGCAGATACTTTGCGCGAATCTTCGTGCTGGCCTCGACCTCGCTGATATCGATCCGCGCACGCATCCGCGCCTCGCGCAAAGTGGTGCCGATGTCCGCCATCAGCTGCGAAGGCTACGTGGTCTCAGAGGCGCGGATTCGCAAAGAATCCCCGCTTGCACGGAGCTGGCTCCGGCGCCGGTGACATGTCGCTCGAGGCCGCTCTGGCGACCTTGGTGATCGAGCTCCTGGCCCGAGCGAGCGCTCAGACACCCGGGATGGCGATGCGCCTCAGGCCGCCGCGCGCGGAGGTCGCCCAGATGACGCCGCGGCGCACGACGAGAAGCGAATCGAGACCGTGCCCGGTCCGGATGCGGCGGATCGAGAAGTGTCGATCGATTCTGAGAATGCGGCCGCTGCGCAGGTCGGCCACGAGCAGAGCCCCGTCGGCGTAGAGGACTTGATAGGGCGCTCCCCGCAGGCGGAGCTGATATCTGACGGAACCGGTGCGCTGGTCGACGGCGGTCAGTCTTGCCACCGATGTGCTGACCCAGCTGTTTGGGCCACCGGCGGGAGAGCGCATGGCGTACCCCCCGAGGATCCACACCAGGCCCCCGCCGACGGCGAGCGCGTCGGCGGTGACTCGGTGGCTGAATTGCGCGGTGAGGGAATGGATGTGAAGCTGCCCGCCGTTGCGGCCCACGTGGCCGAGGCCGAGTACGTCCTCGGCCACCCAGACGCCGCGTGAGTCAGCCGCGAGCTCGCCAGTGGCGTACGCCGGCGCCGCGATCGTCCTCGTGAGTAACCCGGAGCGGGCGTCGATCTGAGCCAGCCGGCCCCGCGCCGTCGATACCCAGACCGATCCCCCGCCGGCGCTCATGCTCGAGGGCAGAAAGGCGCTGTCGCCGGGCGCGAATGGGCGCGGGAGCTTCAGCCCCACGCTGGCCACAATGCGACCGCTCCCAGGATCGATCCGGTCAACGCTCCCGGTCCAGAAGTCGGCGAGCCACAGCGCACCATCGGCTAATGCGAGCGCTCCCGGAGTTCCCATCGGGATCCGTCTGAGCACCTTTCCGCCAGGCGTGCTGAGCTGCACCAGGCCCCCGAAGCTCCGTGCGCGGTCGCAGGCACGCCAGCAGCTGAGCACCCAAATAGAGCCCCGGAAGAACACCGCCTGCTGCGGAGCCCCCAGTGCGCTCCGCAGCAGCGCAGCCTTTCGCTCGGGCGCCGTATGCGACGGCGATGCCGCCGCCAGCGCAATTAACGAGGCCAGTGTCGCCAGTGCGGCCCGGAGCAAAGGCCGCGGCCTGTCGGTGGTCGCACGTTTCTCGAGCATGTGCGCCGGCGCACTCAGACCGTCAGTCACTGCAACGACTACGCCGCCGATCCGGCTCGAGGTCCCATCAAGCTAGGGGATGCCTGACGCTGCCGCCCGTCACGGGCGGTGCTAGGCTTCGAGGCCGCATGTTGCTTCGACGCTGACACCACAGCCGCTCTGGCCGAGCACCGCCTCGGTCGATGAGCCCTGGTCACACCGTCCCTGCAGGAGCAAGCATGCAAGCAGTCGAAGTAAAGGATCTCGAGAAGTCTTTCCATGGCCGGCGCCGAGGGCACGGTCGCCCGGTGTCAGCGCTCGCGGAGGTCTCGTTCACGATCGCTCCTGGCGAGTGCATGGCTGTGCTCGGCCAGAATGGGTCGGGCAAGTCGACCCTCGTCCGAATTCTCTCGACGTTGGTGCTCCCCGATGCGGGATCAGCGAGCGTGTTCGGATACGACGTGGAGCGCGAGGCTCAGGCGGTTCGGGGACTGGTCAACCGTGTGTCGGTGGAGGCGTCGTTCTTCAAACGCATGTCCGCGATCGAGAACCTTTCCTACGCGGCGCGGTTCTATGGCCTGACGCCTGCGGTCACGCGTACGCGCATCCCCGAGATCCTCGAGCGCATCGGGTTTCCCGTCGCGCGCGCCTCGGAGCCGATGCAAGATCTCTCTCGCGGTATGCAGCAGAAGGTCGCGCTGGCGCGGGCGCTGCTCACCTCCCCCGTGCTGCTGCTGCTCGACGAGCCGACCACCGGCCTCGATCCTCGCTCCAAGCGAGAGGTGCAGGCGGTAATCCGGGAGCTGCTCGACGCACACGACACCACGATCCTGCTGTGCACGCATGACCTGGACGAGGCGCAGGCGCTCGCCGAGCGGGTCGGGATCCTGCATGCCGGAGAACTGCTCGCGCTCGCCCCGCCTCGCGAGATCCTCGAACGCTATGGCGTCGCGACGCTCGAGGAGGCGTTCTTCTCGGCGACGGGGAGCACCGTCGACGAAGAACAGGAGGAGGTCACAGCATGAAGTCCGCTGGCAAGGACTCACTCTCGGCGTTGGCGCAGGGCAGCGGCGTCCCGAACGTCCTCGGGGCACGGAGCGGCATGCGGCGCCAGCTGATCGGAATGGCCGGAATCGTCGAGCGCAACAGCTACCTGATCATGCGCTACGGGTGGTGGGAGCTCGCGTTCTTCGTCTGGACGGTCGCCAACACGCTGACCATCACGTTCATCGCGAAAGGGGTGAAGGCCACTGGCGGTCATCTGAACGTCGAGCGGACCACCACGACCCTTCTGATCGGTGCCGTGATCTGGTCATACCTGGGGATCATCTTCGAGATCCTCACCGAGACCGTGGCCTGGGAGCGGTGGGAGGGGACGATCGAATACACCTTCATGGCGCCGCTCGCCCGGGCGGTACACCTTGGCGGCATGGGCCTGTTCGCGGTGCTCTATGGCTTGGTGCGCACAGCGCTGGTGTTCGCCGTGGTCTCGCTGTTCTTCGGCCTGCACTTCTCGCAGGCCGACTTCGTCACCGCCTTCGTGCTCCTGGCGGTGGCTTCGTTCTCGTTCGTGGGCGTGGGAATGGTGACCGCGGTCCTGCCGCTGATCTCCCCGGAGAAAGGCGCCCAGTTCGGGTTCGTCGCGCAAGGGCTGCTGCTCGTCCTCTCCGGCGTCTACTACCCGGTGTCCGTGATGCCGCATTGGATGCAGTGGCTCTCGACCATCTCGCCCGCCACCTATGCGCTCCGCGGGATCCGGGCGGCGATCATCAACGGCGCCGGCCTGGACAGCCGGTGGGGAGACCTGTGGCCGCTGCTGGTGCTCGCGCTCGTCACCATCCCGCTTGGGCTCCTGGTCTTCCGAACCGGAGAGCGCTACGCGAAGCGCCACGGGAAGCTGAAGCGTTCGGGTTAGAGGTCGCCGAGCTCGGGTGAGCCCGAGCCGTGCGAACGACTGCTGAGCGCTTCTGCCTCGGCCAGGTGGGAGAGGATCCGCGGCAGGTCGGCTTCACTGACCAGAACCTGGCGGGGCTTGGATCCCTCATACCCAGAGATGATCCCGCGGCGCTCAAGCATGTCGATCAGCCTTCCCGCTCGCGTGTATCCCAGCCGCAGGCGGCGCTGGAGCATCGAAGTCGACGCGGTACCCATCTGCGCCACAAGCGAGATCGCCTCATCGAGCAGCGGGTCCTCATCGGGATTGAAGGCCTCATCGCCGGACGCTTCGTCCGCCTCGCCCGGTACCTCTTCGAGCAGCTCCTGGTGGAACTCGGGCTCGCCCTGCCGGCGCCACGCGTCGGTCAGCTCGGCGATCTGCGCCTCGTCGATCAGCGCTCCCTGGATCCGCTGAAGCTTGCTCGAGCCGACCGGCGAGAACAGCATGTCTCCCTGACCGAGGAGTGACTCGGCGCCATTCTGGTCGAGGATCACCCGTGAATCAACCTGACTCGATACCGCGAATGCGATCCGCGACGGGACGTTGGCCTTGATCAGCCCAGTGATCACGTCGACCCGCGGTGACTGAGTCGCGAGCACCATGTGGATGCCGGCCGCGCGCGCCTTCTGGGCCAATCGAATAATCGAGTCCTCGACGTCGGCGGGAGCGACGATCATCAGGTCGGCGAGCTCGTCGATCACGCACAGGACGTAGGGCAGCGGTGGCTCACCCCGCTCGACCCGCGAGCGGTTGAGCTCGGGCAGGTTGCGCGTGCGCGCCATCAGCATCGTCGCGTAGCGCTGCTCCATCTCCTTGACAAGGTTCTGCAGGGCGTTGGCCGCCATCCGCGGGCTCGTGATCACCGGCGTCAGCAGATGCGGAATCCCCTCGTAGTGGTTCAGCTCGACTTGCTTGGGGTCGACCAGCACGAAGCGGACATCGTGCGGGCTGGCGCGAAGCAGGATGCTCGAGAGCATCGCGTTGATGCACGCAGACTTCCCGGCCCCCGTTGTCCCCGCAACGAGAATGTGCGGCATCTTCGCGAGATCGGCCCCGATCGCCCGCCCGGCGATGTCCTTACCGAGCCAGACAGTAAGTGGCGACCAGTCGGAGGGAGGCTCCTGGAAAACGTCACCCAGGTGCACGATCCGGCGCCGCGCGTTGGGCACCTCGACGCCCACGGCCTGCTTACCGGGGATCGGAGCGAGGATGCGAATGTCGGTCGCGGCCAGTGCATACGCCAGGTCGTCCTTGAGCTGGGCCACCTTCGCGACCTTCGTTCCGGGAGCGAGGCGCAGCTCGTAACGCGTGATGTGCGGGCCAGTGACCCGGCCGATCACTTTCGCTTCGATTCCGAAGTGTCCGAGCGCCTCGACCAGCGTCGCCGCCACCTGCTCCTGCCCGGCGGTGTCCGGCTTCGCGGCCTCGCCGGTGGAGCGGACCAGGACTCGCGCGGAAGGCACGCGCCAGTTGAAACCGGGGTCGTCGGTGATCGAGGCTCGGAAGCGGCCCTGGGGAGTGAGATCGGCGGGGGCCGCACTCGCCGCGACGCCGTTCTCGATCGGCTCGACTTCTAGCGGCTCCGCTTCTCTCTCGGGCATCGGCTCCTCGTTCGGGGGCGCCTCCACGTGAGTTGCGCGCACCACCAGCTCCGCGGTGTCGGGCTCCGGGGGAAGGATCGACTCGGATGGAGTGCTCCACGCTGCCGCTTTGCGTCCGGCTGCCGTTGCGGGTCGCTGCACGCCGGTCCGCAGCTCCTCTGTTGAGCGCTTCAACGCGCGGCTGGTTGTAGCGACGCTCGATCCAGTGGCCCTCGCCAGGCCGGCGATCGTCGCGCCGGTCAGGAGAATCAGCCCGGCAAGCACCAGGAACACCGCCAAGATGTGCGCGCCGAGATTCGAGAGCAGGTGCGAGGTCACCCACAGCTCTGCCTGCCCGAGGATTCCGCCCCGGCGCTCCATGGCCGCAGCCCTCCAGAAGCCGTGAGGGACTGCACCCGGACCGATCCCGAGCGTCCCCGCTGCGAGCGCCAGCGTCAGGCCGGCGATCAGGCAAGCCACGCCGGCACGGATCGGGCGCCCTGGTGGACGAATCTCCCGCGCCAGCACGAGCCCCCCAGCTACTGCAAGCGCTACCGGTATCGCGTATCCCAGCGCGCCGAGCGCAAACCTGGCTCCTTCGATCAGCCGGCTCCCGAGCACGCCGCCGGACCAGTGCAGGTACGCGACTCCCGCCAGGAAGAGCCCCAACGCGATCAGCGCAAGGGCGATGATGTCGACGTGGTGAGGCTCGAGCGCCGACCATGGCACCCGCAGTCCAGGACGGCTGGCGAGCAGGGACCGCCTAGCGCGACGCGCCGGTCGCTTGCGTCTCTTGCGGGCAGCCATGTCCAAGGGGGTGGCTTCGACACCTGCCGCCCAGCTCCTTCAGAGGGCGCCGCGGTCTCGCGCCCAGACCGCTGGGGGCCCCTACCATCTGGAGTCGTCATGGCCGATTACGAGCGCGCTCCCCGGGTGCTGGTCGTCGAGGACGACGACGCGATCGCGCAGGTGCTGCAGCGCTCGCTGCGGATGGCCGGCTACGAGGTCAAGCTGGCTGCCGACGGAGTCACGGCGCTCGATCAGGCACACGCCTTCCTACCTGACCTGGTGATTCTCGACCTCGGGCTGCCGCGGCTCGACGGGATCGAGGTCGCCAAGACGCTCCGCCAGACCGACGATGTTCCGATCCTCGTGCTGACCGCTCGCGATGCGGTCGAGGCGCGGGTCGAGGGACTCGATTCGGGCGCCGACGACTACCTCGTCAAGCCCTTCGAGCGCCAAGAGCTGCTGGCCAGGATGCGGGCGCTGCTGCGACGCCGGCCACCGCGCGGGCAGGCGACGATCACCGTAGGGGACCTGGATCTCAACCCGGATACGCACGAGGTGACGCGCGGCGGTCGGCGGATCGACCTCACCCAGCGCGAGTTTGAGCTGTTGGAATACCTGATGCGCAACGAGCGGATCGTTGTCTCCCGTCAGCGCCTTCTCGACGAGGTCTGGGGCTATGACCCGTTCTCGATGACCAATACGATCGAAGTGTTCGTCTCAAACCTCCGGAGGAAGCTCGAGGCCAATGGCGAGGCTCGGCTCTTACACACGATCCGCGGCGCGGGCTACGTTCTTCGCGTATAGAGCGATTCCGTTCCGCTGGCGGCTGGCGGGCGGATCGGCCGTGCTGACGTTCATCATCCTCGCCGCATTCGCGGCGATCGTCGGCACACTCACCACGAGGCAGATCCGCAGACAGTTCAACAGCGAGGTCGCGTTCGCCGCCGACTCCGTGCAGTCCAAGCTGACGGCCAACAAACCGTATCTCGCCGGCGGCAAGCTCATCGGCTGCCTGCGCATTCGAAGCTACGTGAACGACGTGGCGGGCACCGAGCGCGGCGCGCTGATCCGGATCTTCTCCGCGTCAGGGGACCTGGAGTGCAAACCCCCGGTCGTCAAGGGTAAGGGTCCTGCGCTCCCGGCCGTCTCGCTGTTCACAACCGCGCCGGACCAGAACCCGCCGGTTACGTTCACCAGGTCGGGTTACGAGGTCGCGTTGCGTTCGTTTCCGATTGGCCCGCACGACAACGGGCAGTTGACGTTGCTGTTCGCACGTCCACTGTCTGAGGTCGAGCGCACCGTTGGCCGCGTCCGGTTCTTCCTGCTG
>CATPAX010000026.1 GCA_955652215.1 uncultured Solirubrobacteraceae bacterium
GATCACCATCGCGATCGCGTTCCAGCGGACGATCGAGCGCAGATGGCGCTCGATCGCCGGATCGCCGGGCAGCTTCGCCTCGCGCGCCGGCGGGATCGTGTTGACGTACGGCGTATTCAGCGTCGCGATCGGCCCAGTGCCTGAATGCTGGGCACGCTCGACTGCGCGAGTGAGGATCTCGCGGGCACGCTCCGGGCCGTCGTGGGCGACGACTGCGTCGACCGCCTCGAGCCACTCGCTGGTCTCGAGGGCGTCGATGTCGGCGCCCGCGCCGTTGGGGCGGTCTCGGATAGATGTCACGCGGGCGACTATACCCCCGGCCGATTGCCGGGATTCGCTACGGTGGCGCGGTGGCGCTGAGAGAGGTGAACGGTCCGGCCGGTACCCCCTGGGAGCGGCCGCTCGAGGGGACGCTCGACCGGCTCGTCGTGGAGTCCGAGCTGCTCACCGGGAATCCGCTCAGCGACTCGCCGCGCCGGCCGCTCTACGTGTACAGCTCGCCCGGCGTGGCCCGAGGACGAACCACCGACGTCGCGGCCGTCTACGTGATCCAGGGCTACACCGGACAGGTCGACATGTGGCTCTCGCGGATCGCGTTCGAGCCGAACATGGTCGAACGTCTCGACCGGATGTTCACGGGGGGTGATTGCCCGGAGGCGGTCGTCGTGTTCGTCGACGCCTGGACATCGCTGGGGGGCTCTCAATTCCTCAACTCGACCAGCACCGGGCGCTACATGGACTATCTGTGCGATGAGGTGGTCGAGTTCGTCGACGGCCGATATCCGACCCGAGCCGATCGCGATCACCGTGGACTCACCGGCAAGTCATCGGGTGGCTACGGCGCGATGGTCGTGCCGATGGTCCGCCCGGATGTGTTCGGAGCCCTGGCCTCGCACGCGGGTGACGCACTGTTCGAGTGCTGCTACCAGCGGGAGTTCCCGCAGGTGGCGCGCGCGCTGCGCGACAACTTCGACGGCTCTTACGAGGCGTTCCGCAGGGCTCTCAAGGATCAGGATCGCTTCGACTGGGATCGCTTCGGCAAGCCATTTGAGACGTACGGCTACGCGGCGGCGTACACGCCCGACCCCAATCGCCCTGGCGAGGCACTGCTGCCGTTCGAGATCTCGACCGGCCGGGTGATCCCCGAGATCTGGGAGCAGTGGCTGTCGCACGACCCCGTGCGGATGGCTCCTGCGCACGCGGAGGCGCTCCTCAGCATGCGACGGATCTATCTCGACGCTGGCAAGAGCGACGAATACTTCCTGGACCTGGGGGCGCAGGCGTTCTCAGACGAGCTCGAGAAGATCGGGGTCGAGCACACGCTCGAGCTGTTCGAAGGCAAGCATGGCGGCCTCACCTACCGGTACCCGGGCGCGATCCGCGAGCTGCTGGTGGCGTTCGACTGACATGAGCACCACCGCCGACCAGGACCTCGTTTTCGCCGGGCCTGGCGCCCTCGCCGAGCTGGTGCGATCGCGCCAGGTGCACCCGCGCGAGCTGGTCGAGGTGAGTCTGTCGCGGATCGAGCGGCTCGACCGCCAGCTGAATGCCTTCCGGGTGGTGCTCGGGGAGGAGGCACTCGCGCAATGCGACGCGGCGTCGGCGTCCGACGGACCGCTCGCGGGCGTACCGATCGCGGTCAAGGACGACACTCCGGTCGCAGGCCAGATCACCACCCGAGGGGCTCGGAGCCTCGGGCCACCCGCCAGTGCCGACTCCGAGGTCGTCAGGAGGTTGCGCACCGCCGGCGCGATCCCGATCGGAATTACCAACGTTCCCGAGCTGACGATCTTCCCGTGGACCGCGACCGATGCGAACGGCGTCACCCGCAACCCGTGGAACCCGGCCCGCACACCAGGTGGCTCCTCCGGCGGATCGGGGGCAGCTGTCGCAGCGGGAATGGTGCCGGCGGCAACCGGCTCCGACGGAGGAGGCTCGATCCGGATTCCGGCAGCGTGTTGCGGCCTGGTCGGGATGAAGCCGACCCGGGGGCGAGTCTCGATGCAGCCTGCGGAGGAGGGCTGGCTTGGGCTGGCGACGTACGGGCCCCTGGCGCGCACGGTCGCCGACAGCGCTCTGCTGCTGGACGTGATGCAGGGGCCCGCCCAGGGTGACGGGCACAGCATCGCCCCGTCTGAGGGGAGCTTTCGGGCCGCCTGCGAGAAGGCGCCGCCACGACTTCGGATCGCGGTCTCGCGCAAGATTCCGCCGGGCCTGATCGCGCGCCTGTCCGCTGATCAGCGCGGCGCGTGGGAGAGGACCGCGGCGCTTCTGTCCGACGCGGGACACGAGGTGATCGAGCGCGACCCGGCATACGGACTCGCGCAGCTGGAGTTCCTCCAGACCTGGATTCGCGGCATCTACGAGGAGTCGCTGGCGATCCCCGATCGGTCCAAGCTCGAGAGCCTGACCCGGCAGATGGCCGGGGCGGGGCGCGTGCTCGTGCCGCCGAAGCGCAAGCAGCAGCTGCTCGCCAAGCGGGCAGCGACGAGCGCAAGAATCCTCGCGCTCTGGAACGAGGTCGATGTCCTGCTCACCCCGGGGCTGGCCACGACCGCGATCGCGGCCGAGGGCGCGTTCGGCAAGCCGGCGCCGCTGGCGATCAACACGGCCGGGCGGTTCACGCCGTACACGCCGATCTTCAACCTTACGGGGCAGCCGGGAGTCGCGCTACCGGCGGGAATCGGCTCGGATGGGATGCCGCTCGGCATCCAGCTGGTGGGACGGCCCGGGGACGAGGCGCTGCTCTATCGGCTTGCGGCGCAGATCGAGCAGCGGAGGCCGTGGGAGCAGCTTCGGCCGCCGGTCTCCTGACATGAACCGACCGAACATCTTCGCGGCGTCGTTCGAGTACGACGAGTCCGATCCAGCCGGGTACCGGGGTGGGGTCGCACAAATGGGCAAGCTCGCCGGAGGCAAAGACCTGCACGTGAAGCTCTACGAGATACCCCCCGGGCAAGCGCTCTGCCCATACCACTACGAGTACGAGGAGGAGTGGCTGATCATCCTCGTTGGCAGCCTGGTGCTGCGCGACGCTGACGGAGAGCACGCGCTCCGGTGCGGCGATGTGGTGTGCTTCCCACCTGGTCCGGCCGGAGCCCATAAGGTCACCAACCACGCCGAAGCCGCGTCCCGGATCCTGATGTTCTCGAGCGCGCGCGAGCCGGCCGTCGCCGTGTATCCGGATAGCGACAAGATGGGGGTCTGGCCTGGCAGCCCAGACGACAGTCGCATGTTCCATCGCGCCGATGGCGGCGTCGACTACTACGAAGGAGAGGTCTGAGCACATGACCGCAACCCAGCAGCTGATCACCGGCGTCGACTTCGTGGCGATGCCCACGCGCGATCTCGAGAAGGCGGTCGAGTTCTACGGATCGACGCTGGGGCTACGTCGCTCCGCCTACCGGCCGGACCGCCACCACGCCGAGTTCGAGACCGGGAACCTGACCATCAACGTCATGAACGCGGAGCGGATGGGACTCGAGCACCACACCTACCGGAATGTCCTCGCGCTGCATGTCGAGGATGTTGCGCAGGCGCGGTCGAGGCTCGAGGAGCGCGGGGTGCAGTTCGCCGGCGACACCTTCGATACCGGGGTCTGCCACATGGCGTTCTTCAGTGATACAGATGGCAACGCGTTGATGCTGCACCATCGTTACGCGCCGCGGACGCCAGAGCCCCAGTAGAAGACCGCCGAGGTCTCATGGACCTCGATCTTCCACCCGAGTCTGTCGAGCAGCGTCCGCACCGCAGCGGCATCGTGGACGGTTTTCACGATCCGATGGTCGCTACCGTCCTCAAGTGTTCGGCGGATCACCGGCGAGCTCTCGCCGTACACGAGCTCCTCTGGAGTGCGGTAGGCGTCGTCGGCGAAGAACACGCGCCCGTCCGGCGCCAGGCAGTCGTCAACAAGCGACCAGAACGGCTCAAATCGCTCTGGCGGGACGTGCGAGAGCCAGAAGCCGAAGAACATGACGTCGTAGCGACGATCCGGCTTCCAGCTGAAGATGTCGGCTTCGATGAACCGGACCCGCGGGTCGCGAACACGCTCCGGCGCGATCGCCAGGACCTCCGGCGCGGCGTCGAGCGCTGTCAGGGAGCTGGCATGGCGGAGCAGCTGCGGGGTCCAGATACCTGGCCCGCAGGCGAGCTTGAGGACGTCGCCGCTTGGTGCGAATTCCTCGAGTGCGGTGAGCAGCTCTTCGCCGGCGGCGTCGACGGCCGCCCCCGTCAGCGCGCCGTCGAGATAATTCGGGGCGAGCGCCCGGTAGTAGGAGATCTGCTCTGCGAGGAGCTCGTCCAGGTCTTCACGCATCGAGATCTAGCGTAATGGCGGGCACGCTCAGCGACCCTGCGGTACGGGGCGTTCTGCACCGGCTGTGTGAGCTCGGCGCGGCCGAGGATCCGGCAGCCAAGCTCCGCGTAAGGGAACGCGAGTCGCACCGGGGTGCGCGGATCTACGGAGACGAGCGAGTTACGCTGCAGCGCGGCGCGCCACTTGCGATATCCCCGGAGGCCGGGCAGCTGCTCTACGCGCTGACCGTCGCACGCTCTCCCCATACCGTCGTCGAGTTCGGGGCTTCGCTCGGGTTCTCCACGATCTGCATCGCGTCTGCTCTGCGGGACGTCGGCGCCGGATCGCTGGTTACGACGGAGGTGAGCCGGGACAAAGCGCTGGCGCTAATGGCGAATCTCGTGGAAGCTGGACTGAGCGACGTCGTCGAGGTGCGGGTGGGTGACGCGAGACAGACGCTCCGGGGATTCGCCGAGCCGGTGGACCTTCTCTTTTTGGACGGTGCGAACGATCTGTACCTGGATCTGCTGCGGTCGATAGAGCCGCAGCTGAGTGAGCGAGGGCTCGTTGTCGCCGATATGAGTGAGGGCGATCCGCATCACGTCGGTTACCGCGAGTACGTCAACGATCGGCGCGCGGGTTACGCGACCGTTGAGGTCCCATTGGACGCAGGACTGGTCGTCTCGATCCGACTGTCACGGTTCGAGCCAGGGCGCCGGGGGTAGGCGAACGGCGATGCAAGAGATCTTCCCCGGCGTCTTTCACTGGACGACGTTCCATGAGCCTATACACACCCGGGTCAGCTCGTACTACGTTCAGCCGGCTGGCGTTGCCATCGACCCGAAGATCCCCGAGCAAGGCCTGGAGGCGCTCCCCGGGCAGCCGCAAGCCGTTCTGCTGACGAGCGGTCACCACCACCGCGACGCGCAAGAGCTGGCCGGCGCATTCGGGATCCCGATCCGAGCGTCACATGAGGCGGCGGGATACCTCGGCGGAAGCCTGAGCGTCGAGTTGTTCAGACCGGGAGAACAGGTGGCGCCGGGCATCACCGCAATCCACATCGGGGAGCTATCCGACGACGAGGGCGCTTTTCACATCTCGGTCGCCGACGGCGCGATCGCGTTCGCCGACGGGCTGATCCGCTACGACGGCGAGCTTGGGTTCGTCCCCGATGAGCTGATCGGAGACGACCCGGAGGGGGTCAAGGCAGCGCTGAAAGAGGCTTTCAAGGGGCTGCTCGACCGCGATTTCGAGAATCTCCTGTTCGCCCACGGCGATCCTCTGGTCGGCGGCGGCAAGCAGGCTCTCCGCGAGTTCGCGACCAGCCGGGATGCGCTCTAGACGGCCTTGGCGAGCTCGCCGCCGAGCAGCGAGACGGCTTCCAGATCGTCGTGCAGGAGCTGCTGGCACATCACCCGGCTGACGCCCGCTGTGGCGAGCGCCGAGAGCTGATCCGCGGCGTCCTCCACCGTGCCGACGATCCAGCCTTTGGGAGGCTCCTGGAGCAGCGAGTCGCCATCCTGGCCGATGCGCTCGCCGAGGCGCAGCATCCGCTCGTGCAGGTCCCGGCGATCGCTGCCGATGATCACACTGGTCATCACCGATAACGGGATCGGAGTGCGGCCGACGCGTTCGCAGGCTTCGTCCAGGCCCGCTCGACGCGAGCGGATCTCATCGACTGTCGGGAAGGGAGTGTTGTACTCATCGGCATATCTGGCCGCGAGGGACAGGCTTCGCGCTCCACCGCTGCCGCCGATCATGATCGGGGGATGCGGCCGCTGCACGGGCTTCGGACGCGCGTCGAGATCACTGAGCCGGTAGTGCTCGCCGTCGAACGATGACGGCTCCTGCGCCCAGTTGCGATGGATGACCTCGAGCTGCTCGGCGAGGATGTCCATCCGGACGGCGGTCTGGGGAAACTGGAAGCCATACGCGCTGTGCTCGCGCTCGTGCCATCCAGCGCCAATTCCGAGCTCGATCCTTCCCCCCGATATCTGGTCTGCCGTCGCGACCACCTTCGCCAGGTTCGATGGATGGCGGAAGGTCGCGGGCGAGACAAGCGTGCCGAGGCGCAGCTTGGAGGTCACCGCCGCCAGCGCGGCGATCGTCGCCCAAGCGTCGAGCGACCCTCGCTCCGGATGCATGCCATCGAGGTTCAGGTAGTGGTCGGAGCGGAACATCGCCGGGACGCCGTGCTCCTCGCATGCCTGGGCAAGAGCGACCCATTGCGCCCAGCTCACGCCCTCCTGACCCTCGACCATCAAGCATAGGTCCAACTCGCACCTCCTGCAGCCGCTACGCCAGTTTCCTGCACGCTACCCGTCCGCGTGCAAGGAGCTCAAGTCACCGACTGGTTCGACCGATCGTTAGGGCGAACTCGGACGAAAGGAACCCAGCATGGATGCGCACAGGAAAGTACGAGGACCGCTGATCGCGGGAATGGCTGCGTTGCTTGGCCTCGCAGGCTGCGGCGGGAGCGGCGGTCAGACCGCCCAGACGACCACGAGTCACACCAGCACCGCCGCCTCCGTGCCCACCACACCGACGTCGAGCACGACGGCTGCCACGCCGGTGAGCACCCCCGTGAGCACCACCCCGACCGCAAGCTCTTCGGTCACCGCCCCGGGCGCCACACTGAAGGCAGGGGTGACCGCCACCGTCCTGTACAGCCCGCCGCTGACCACGGGCAAGTCCTTCAAGATGAAGATCACCGTCGAGTCGATTCAGAAGGGCTCACTTGCCGACTTCAACGGGATCCAGCTCGACGCCAGCCAGAAGGCGTCGACCCCTTACTACGTGACCGCTCGCCTGCTCGACCTGAGCCCCGGGAATGCCTCCGCCAAGAACAACGATCCGTCGGTCGCGATCGAGGGTGTCGACACAACCGGTAACGAGCAGCAGAGCGTCACCTTCTTCGGCAACTTCCCTCGCTGC
>CATPAX010000027.1 GCA_955652215.1 uncultured Solirubrobacteraceae bacterium
CGTTCGGGATGAGCCACAGCCGCCCCTGCAGACGGCGGCGCTCGAAGCGGATGAACCGGTCGATCCGTGCCATCCACGCTTGCTCGCCGACGAAGTAGTGAAGCGGTGGGCTGAAGCTGTCCGGCCCCAGGTAGTGCGGAACGCTCAGCGAATCGGCGAACACCCCGTCGTCGCCGAGCAGCCGCGCCTCATACAGGACGCGGCGCGCCCAATACGCGCTCCAGCCGCTGTCTGGATTCATCAGGTACCAGTCGTACTGCGTCTGAAGCACACGCCGGGCGCCCTGGTGCCAGAACCACGACTGGTGCTTGGTGACGGTGGCAAAGTCGCTGGCCCAGCGCGCGCCGATCCGGAACGGCACCGGTCCGTCGCCGATCCCGAGCCGGTAGTGCAGCACCAGGAAGCCGGGGTTATAGGCCCGGATTCGCCGCGCGGTCTGCAGGGAGACTTTCTGCGTGCCGTCGATGTGGCGGGCGATGAACCGGACCTGCGCGGTGCTCATCGAGTCGGGAAGCTGGTCTTCCCAGACGTGGATCGCGCCGCTCGTGTCCGGGATACGTCGCAGAGCGTGCGCGCCCGCGGGCGCGCCCATCGCGAACGCGAGCACCGCGATCGCCCCAAGCGCGGCTCGGTAACTGCGCATCAGAATGTCGGGCGGTATTCCCCGAATACGTCGCGCATCGCCCCACACACTTCCCCGAGCGAACATCGGTCGGCGAGTGCCAGGCGGAGAACCGGCAGGAGGTTGTCCTTACCCGCGGCGTACCGCCGAACTTCGTCCAGCCGCTGCTCGACGAGCTGGGCATCGCGGGCTTCCTTGAAGGCCTGCAGCCGCTGGACCTGCTGGTGTTCGGACTCCGGGTCCACGCGCAGGATGTCAGGCACCTCAGGGTCGTCCTCCACGAACTTGTTGACCCCGACGACTACGTCCTGCCCGATCCGGTAGCGCTCGTGGTAGCCGAACGCCGACTCCTCGATCTCGCTCTTCATGAACTCGATCGCGCCGATCGAGCCTCCGAGTTCCTCGACCTTGGCCATCAGCTCGCGGGCGCTTGACTCGATCTCGTCGGTCAGCGATTCGATGAAGTACGAGCCCGCGAACGGATCGACCGCATCGGCCGCGCCGGATTCATAGGCCAGGATCTGCTGGGTTCTGACCGCGATCTTCGCGGCGCGCTCGGTTGGGAGTGCCAGCGCTTCGTCGAACCCGTTCGTGTGCAGCGACTGGGTGCCCCCGCACACGGCCGCAAACCCCTGCAGCGCCACCCGGACGATGTTGTTCTCCGGCTGCTGCGCCGTGAGCGTGACGCCACCGGTCTGGGTGTGAAAGCGAAGCCGCCAGGACCGCTCGTCCCTCGCACCGAAGCGCTCGCGCATGATCTTCGCCCACATCCGCCGGGCGGCCCGGAACTTGGCCACCTCCTGGAAGACGTTGTTATGGCAGTTGAAGAAGAACGCCAGTCGCGGTGCGAAATCGTCCACCAGCAGCCCCGCGTCGAGCGCCGCCTGCACATACGCGATCCCATTGGCCAGGGTGAACGCGACCTCCTGCACCGCCGAGCACCCCTTCTCACGGAAGTGGTACCCGCTGATCGAGATCGTGTTCCACTTCGGGATTCGCTCCCTGCAGTACGAGAACAGATCGGTCGTCAGGCGGATCGCGCCCTCGGGCGGGTAGATGAAGTTTCCCCGCGCGATGTACTCCTTGAGAATGTCGTTCTGAGTTGTCCCGCGCAGCTCTTCGGGCGGCACCCCCTGCTCCTCGCCGACCAGCTCGTAGAGGAGCAGCAGCACGGCGGCAGGCGCGTTGATCGTCATCGACGTCGACACCTTGTCGAGCGGAATGTCCGCGAAGGCGGTGCGCATGTCATCGATCGTGTCGATCGCCACCCCGGTCCGTCCGACCTCGCCCTGGCAGCGGGGATTGTCGGAGTCGAGCCCCAGCTGAGTCGGCAGGTCGAACGCCATGCTGAGTCCCGTCGTTCCCTTCGAGAGCAGGTAGCGGTAGCGCTGGTTGGACTCGGTCGCGCTCGCGTAGCCCGCGTACTGGCGCATCGTCCACAGCTGCCCGCGGTACATGTCGCGGTGAATTCCGCGCGTGAAGGGGTACTCGCCCGGTTCCCCGAGGCGCTGCGAGAGCTCGTCGGCGACGTCCTGGAGCGAGTACAGAGGCTTGACTTCGATTCCCGAGTCAGTGAACCGCCGGGGATCCTCGGGACCGACGATCGGCGCGATCGTCCGGTTCTCGCCGGTGGTGGCCATGGTTGGAGATTACCCCCGGCGAAGCCCCCGGCGACGCCGGGATAGCCTTTGCTCATGCAGGTTCGCGTCCGTCTGTTCGCCGCGCTGCGTGAGCGCGCCGGTTCCGCCGAGGTCGAGCTCGAGCTCCCGGAGGGCGCGCGGGTGCGCGACGCGCTCGCCCGGTTCGGCGAGATCGCCGACGGCGTCCCGATGGTGATGGCTGTCAATCAGGAGTACGCCGGCCCAGAAGCCGAGCTCCGGCCGGGCGACGAGCTCGCGCTGATCCCGCCCGTCTCGGGAGGCTCCTTGCACGTCAAGGTGACGGTCGAGCCGCTGACGCTCGATCCGCTGATCGAGCGCGTCAAAGACCCCCGCGCAGGTGCTGTGGTCACGTTTCTTGGAGTCACCAGAGAAGTCCCCCACCTGGAGTACGAGGCGTACGCCGAGATGGCCGAGCGGCAGATCAGGCAGATCCTCGAGCGGGCGATAGACAACCACGGGCTGTGCGCCGCGGCCGCCGAGCACCGAGTCGGGAC
>CATPAX010000028.1 GCA_955652215.1 uncultured Solirubrobacteraceae bacterium
GCTCGAGCACAGCGCGATCAGCCCGACCAGGTAGAACAGCGGCAGTGCATCAATGATGCGCCCGACATTGCGCAGCAGCGCCGCCTTCAGCGTCAACCGGCCGCCGTCAGTGCTGACAGCACGGATGTGCACGAGGAACTTGCCGATCGTGCGCCCGAACAGGAGCTCGAGAACGAAGTAGTACACCAGTGCCGCGACAAAGAACACCAGAGCGGGCACACCGTTCAGATGCACCGAGTAGCTGCCGTTGCCGGCATGAGCCCCACCAAACGCGAGCCCAACGCCGACAAACAGCGCAGCGACCACGATGAGGTCGAGGAATCCCGCTAACAATCGCCTGCCGAGTGGGTAGCGCATGGCGCCAGTATCGACCGCCACCGCGACAGCTTTAGCCCTCGATCGATATCGGTCAGCCGCCACCACGACAGCTTTAGCCCCTCGATCGCTATCGGTGAGCGTGTGACTGCTAAGGGGCAAATGGCGTCCGCGAGGGGAGTCCGGTCCAGCCCTGCCGACTCACTCCCGCTACACCGTCTCTCCGGGGCGCTGGAAGATGATCTCGGGAACCACGCATGCTGGCGAGAGTCGCAGAACGAACCGCAGTGCCTCTGCGATGTCGCTGGTCTTGATCATCTCCTCCGCCGGCACGGAGCTCTTCACGAACTCGGTCATGTCGGTATCGACGAACCCCGGGCAGAACGCAACGCTCTTGACACCGTCCGAGTTCAGCTCCTTGTTCATCGCCTGCGTATAAGCCAAGATTGCCGCCTTGCAGGCGGAGTAAACCGACAGCCACGGCTGCGGGGACTTGCCCGCGATCGAGGCCAGGTTGACCACGAGCGCGCCGCGATGCTCCCGGCCGGCCGCGCGCAACAGCTCGGCACAGTCGCGGTACAGCAGGATCGTCGAGCGGAGGTTGACTGCCAGCTGCAGGTCCACGTGCTTCGTCTGGTGCTCGGCGGCCCCGGCGCCGATCCCGATGCCCGCATTGTTGACGAGCACGTCGAGGCGTCCGTAGCGCTCGCGATGAAGCTCCACCACCCGCTTCAGGTTGTCCTCGTCCACGACGTTCGCCGCGAGGCTCGCCACCTCGTATCCGCGCTCGGCCAGCTCGGACGCGGCCTGCTCGACACCTTCGGGGCGGCGCGCCGTGATCGTCAGCGCATATCCCTCTTCCCCGAGCAGCTCGGCGAGCGCGCGTCCGATCCCGCGTGAGGCTCCGGTTATCAGGGCGGCGCGGTCGGGCATCTCGTCCGCATCATTTCAGCTTCTGGCGCACGAGCTTGCCGAGCGCGTTTCGCGGAAGCTCCTGTACGAACTCGATCCGCTTGGGCACCTTGTAGGGAGCGAGCTGCTGCGCCGCGTACTCGATCAGCGCCCGCTCGCCGACGGTACGGGCCGCGACCACCACGGCGGTTACTTCCTCGCCCCATTTGGTGCTCTCGCGTCCGACGACCGCGACCTCGGAGACATCCGGGTGAGCTCCCAGCACTTCCTCGACTTCGCGGGGGTAAACGTTGAAGCCGCCAGTGATGATCAGCTCCTTGCTGCGGCCGACGAGCGTCAAGTAACCATCGTCGTCGACCTCTCCGAGGTCGCCGGTGCGGAACCAGCCGTCAGCGGTGAACGCCTCCGCATCGGCCTCGGGCCGCCCGTAGTAGCCCGCGATCACGTTTGGGCCCGTGACGATGACCTCGCCGTCGTCAGCCAGCCGGCATTGAACGCCCGGCAGAGGGAACCCTACTGTGCCCGGTTTGCGCTCGCCTTCGTAGAGATTGGAGGTCAGCATCACGGTCTCGGTCATTCCGTAGCGCTCGAGCGGCAGCTGGCCGGTCTGGCGCTTGATCTCGTGTGCGAGCGTCGCCGGTAGGGGCGCAGACCCAGACACCAGCAGGCGGAGCCCGCTGAGTGCGTTGGTCACCCCCTCGGCGGCGAGCCGGTGATACATCGCGGGCACGCCGAAGAACAGCGTGACTCCCTCGACCGCGTGCCGCGCCACGTCATCGGGGTCGAACTTCGCTCTGAGCTCGACGGAGGCCCCGGCGCACAGTGCTCCGTTGAAGCCCACCCCGAGTCCGTGCACGTGGAACAGGGGCAGCGTCAATAGCAGGCGATCATCGGGCTGCCAGCGCCAGGCCAGGCCGACCGCGGTGGCGCTCGCCAGGAGATTCGCGTGGGATAGGAGCGCCCCTTTCGGCTCGCCCGTGGTGCCCGAGGTATAGATCAGCAGCGCCGGGTCCGCCCCCGAGACCGCTCCGAGCTCGTCGGTTCCGCCGTCGGGAAGGTCGAGATCGACTCCTGTGATCTTTATCGGGCCACCCGCTGCCTGCTCGACGCATGCTGCGTGCTCACTGGCCTCCACCAGCGCCGCCGACGGCTTGGCGTTGCGAACAATCCTGCCGATCTCGCCTGCGGTATACGAGGGGTTGACCGGCACCACAACCAGGCCGGCGCGGAGCGCCCCGAGGTAGGCGATCAGCCACCGCGCCGAGCTGCCCGCAATCAGCACCACGCGATCCCCTCGCTCCAGGCCACCCGCCCGCAGGCGGTTCCCCGCCACCCGGGTCCGCTCTTCGAGTTCCGTGCTCGAGATCCAGGCGCCGTCGACATCGCGAAGCTGTGGCCAGGAGGCGCGCGAGCGCCATTGGCGCTCGACCCGGCCAGGCAGGCTGCTGTCGGCGAGCAGGTCGACATCGCCGGGCGCCATGCCCTGAGGAAGGTGCGCAGTCCAGTCTCTCATCGTCGCCGGAGCCTAGACATCCGGCTTGTTGATGCGGCCGCTCCAGGTGTTCACGGAGTGGGGATCACCCGCACGGAGCACTCCGACCCGGGTCGGTCAGTGATGCTCGCTCAACTGACCGGTGGGGCGGTGTCTCAACTCCCGGTGAGTGAGCGGCGTGCGCAGATAACGCATCCACGAATCGGGACACAGCCGAAGGCCTAGGCGTGCCGGGCTTGGTGGGGTCGCGGAAATGGCGGTGGCTGAGGTCCACACCGGAAGTGAAGTTATCTGGCTGCACCCACCGACGCTCCACTCGACGATCAGGTCGACACGAATAGGCGGTGTTCAGGAA
>CATPAX010000029.1 GCA_955652215.1 uncultured Solirubrobacteraceae bacterium
CCGGCTGCCGATCAGAGACGAGGCGATTAACGTCTTCATGGGCATGCCGGACGACGGCCCCGAGCTCGAGCTCACCTACTAGTTCGGCCAAACTGAGCCGTACGAGATCGGCACCGGCTACGGTCACATCGCGATCACCGCCGAGGATCTGGACGGGACGCTTGCGCAGCTGAAACGGCAGGGACTCGAGCCCGAACGTCCCCCGTACACGGTTCGCGACGGCGGATCGCGCCTGTGCTTCGTTCGCGATCCTGACGGCTACCGGATCGAAATCATTGAGCGCTGAACACGCGGGCGATCCTTAGCTGATCACGCTGATATAGAAGTTCACGTCCGACTCGGCCGGAGGGTTCCTGGTCCCGTCCTGAGCCCCGGGTCACCGATTTCATGTCGTTCCTCCAGTTCGGCGGGCCACGCAAGCTATTCGGTCGACCGGCGTCGAGCTCGAGGCCGGCCGCAGCCAGGCGTGAGGACCGACGGAGTGGACCGGGTACCCTAAGCCTGGCGATGGCCGAGACGGGAAAGATCCCCCACTTGCTCGAGCGCCTCACGCAAGGCGTCGGTGCTCACGACCGCGAGAACCCCGGACATCACACCTGGGGCATCGGGATGGCGCACTTCGACATCGAGCGGCTGGGGCTCGAGGACGGCGAGGAGATCCTTCCCGGGCTGGTGCTCCAGGCCGATGGTGGGACCAGCGGGCAGTTCCGGATCCTCTGCGACGGGCAGCATGGTCAAGAGGAGGAGGAAGAGGTGGAGGAGATCCTCGAGGCGATCGCATCTGAGGAGATCGCCGAGCCTGTCTATGCCCCGGGTCCGTCGTTACCGGTCAGACCGCCCGTATAGCGGGCACCTCTGGGACGGGAATGCCGGCGCGTGCGGCTATCTGAGCGCTAAGGCGCGCCACCGTTGGACAGCTGAGCCCGTGGCGAGCGCCCGCGCGCAGCACGGCTCCTGCAATCGCGTCTAGCTCAGGCTCTCGGCCCGCGGCGATGTCTCGCTGCATCGAGGATCCGAGCTCGGCGTGAGCCTGATCGAGCTCGGCCAGTCGTTCCGCGGCATCGATGTCTGCGCCTTCAGCGGCGGCGACCGCGGCCGTCTCGCGCACGCACGCCTCGAGTATTGACCGCCAGGACGGATCGCTGCGGATGAAGCCGATCGCCGCCCCGGACGCGCTGGTCGTGCAGGCAAGCGCATTCAGGCGCACCAGCTTCGACCACAGCGTCTGGGCCTCGCTGTCGCCGAACTGGACGGGTAGGCCAGCGTGCTCGAGCGTCCCGCACAGCTCCCTGATCCGGCCGGAAAGCGCGTCGTCGTCCGTGGCGAGGTCGATCCGCGCGGTCGGGCTAGTCTGCACGATCCGCCCGAGCTGCGGCCGGTCCGAATCGATCCGGATGACGCCCGCCGCGACTCGTTCGGCACCAAACCGGTCGCGAAGCAGCGCCATGTGCTCGACACCGTTCAGCAGAGGCACCACCAACTCCGGCGTCCTGGCGACTCGCTCCAGTGCCTGCTCGAGTGCGATGGCCTTCGGCGCAACGAGCAGCGCGTCCACGGCAACGTCGAGCTCCGCGGTGCTCGGCAGGCGCGCCGTGAAGTCGCCGAGCACGACGCTCTGGACGGCGATTCCGTGCTCGGCGATCCATTGTGCTGTCCGCTCGCGGGCGACCACGATGACGTCCTCGCCCGCCCGGGCCAGGGCCGCCGCGACAAATCCACCCACCCCGCCTGGTCCGAGCACGGCGATCTTCACGGCGCTCAGAGTGACAGACTCGGACCATGACCTACTCGATAGTCGCGCGCGATCCCCGCAGCGGTCAGCTCGGCGTGGCGGTTCAGTCGCACTGGTTCTCGGTTGGCCCGATCGTGCCGTGGGCGCAGGCCGGGGTTGGGGCTGTCGCGACGCAGGCCAACGCGGAAGTCTCCTACGGCCCTCAGGGGCTCGAGCTGCTCGGCCAGGGGCTCGGCGCGCGGGAAGCACTCGACCGCCTGTTAGCTGCCGATCCGGGGGCCTCGGGCCGTCAAGTCGCGATCGTCGACGCTCATGGTTCGGTCGCCACCCACACGGGCTCGTTGTGCATCCCGCTCGCCGGCCACGCCACCGGGGATGCCGTGTCGTGCCAGGCGAACATCATGGCCAGCGAGCGGGTCTGGCCGGCGATGCTCGAGGCGTTCACCTCGGCGTCGGGTGCGCTCGCGGCTCGGCTGATGGCTGCGCTCGATGCCGGCGAGCGGGCCGGCGGCGATCTTCGCGGACGCCAGTCGGCCGCGATCCTGGTGGTCCCCCCACAGGGGATGCCCTGGCAGGCAATCGTCTCGCTGCGCGTGGAGGATCATCCGGAGCCCCTCGCCGAGCTCCGGCGACTGCTCACACTCCACGAGGCCTACGAGCTCGCGGGACGGGCCGATGAGCTCGTCAACGAGGGCCAGCACGACGAGGCCGCGAGTCTCTACCGGCGAGCCGGCGAGCTTGCGCCGGACAATCACGAGCTTCGTTTCTGGGCGGGCCTGGGGGCCGCGCAGGCGGGTGATGTCGACTCCGGAGTGGCTGACGTGCTCGCCGCGATCGAGCAGCAGCCCGGCTGGCGCGAGCTGCTCGGACGGTTGCCAGCGGACGTCGCACCATCCGCATCAGTCGTACTCGCGGCGCTCCGCGATTGCTGAGAGCGCGTATCGAGCGGTTTACTGCCCGGATCCCTTCGACGAACAACCGCCAAAGGGTTGCAACCATCGAGCAACCTTGCCGATTACTTGTGCATGTCCACGCTTGACGCCCGGCTGCCTGCCCGCCCCGAGACCGAGTCGCCCCCCGGGCTCGGTTCGGCTGAGCCGCGAATGAGCGCGCGAAGGCGACCCGCTGCGACCTGGCTGGTCCTGGTCCTAGGTGCCACGCTCGCCGTGATCTCGGCGGTGGCTTGGCAAGCGCAGGCGCAGC
>CATPAX010000030.1 GCA_955652215.1 uncultured Solirubrobacteraceae bacterium
GTGGCCGATCGTCTTGCTGGTGGGGGGGGCGGCCGGGGGCGCTGCGTCTGTTGGTTTGATCGGCCATCACTCAGATTGTCGCAAGCCGTACCGAAGAGCTTTCGAAAATCCCCCAGGCGTACATAAGGCTGACCCGGATGTCCGTGGTCGATCCCCCGGTCGGTCCGCTGGTCGGTCCGCTGGTCGGTCCGCTGCCGGCGGGCTCAATCAGCGCCACGGTGGCTCCTCGAGGCGACGCCGGAACGAGTCGGCGCCCTCGACGCTGGCGCCCTCCGCCGACGCCCGGTCCGCCAGCCAGCGGTCGGAGGTGACCACCCGCACCGTCGCGGGAGCGGGCCCTACGCGCAGCCGGCGGATGATCTCGTCGTCAGCAGCATCGGCCTTCGGGCGCGGGGCGTGGGCGACCTCGATCAAGGTCGAGCGAATCGGGGGAGAGGGCGCTCGCTCGAACACCACCGTGACGTCCTCGCCGTCCTCCGCGGCCCATCGCTCGAGCGCGCGTACCAGCCGCAGCATCGCCGCGTCGCGGTCCCTCCACCAGGCATCTGGACGGGTCCCGATCACGTTCATCCCGTCCACGAGCCAGCGCATCTCCGCAGCGTACGGCTCTCACGAATCCTCGGCAGCTGGTCTCCTGCGGTCGCTCTTGCGCTCGGCTTGGCGGCGCTTTGAGTCCAGACGCCGGCGCACCGCTGCCTGCGATGGCCGAGTGGGCCTGCGCGGCCGCTGGACCGCCAGCGCATTGGTGAGCCGGGCCTGGAGACGCTCGAGTGCCAGCTCGCGGTTGCGCGCCTGGCTTCGGGCGTCTTGGGCGACGGCGACGACACGCGGGCCCACCCGGGCCATCACCCGGCGCTTCTGTGCCTCGCTCAGCGACGTGGAGGCCGCGGCGTCGAACACCGCTTCGATGCGCGAGCTGGTCATGTTCGCGTGCTGTCCGCCTGGCCCTGATGATCGCGATGCCCGCACGACAATCTCAGACAGCGGAATCGCCGTATGTCGCCCGACGATCATGGGGTCGCGCATGACGACAAGCATGAACGGTTCCATCCCGGATGGCATGGCTCCGAGACGCTCAATCATGCACCGCTCGTGATACCGTGCGCGCCGTAAGGCCGCTCGCAAGATCCGGGCGGCGATAGCAGTGCAGACCCTCGGGGCAGTTGCCGCGTCGCATCCTCCGCGGTGGCAGCACTCAGCTACGGAGGAGGACTCCACATGCCGACCGGCACGGTCAAGTGGTTCAGCGACGATAAGGGCTTCGGCTTCATCACTCCCGATGAGGGCAACCGCGACCTTTTCGTCCACCACAGCAACATCAACACTGACGGCTACCGGTCCCTGACCGAGGGCGCCAAGGTCTCCTATGAGGAGGAGGCCGGCCCTAAGGGCCCGAAGGCCATCAACGTCCAGAAGCTCTAGACCGCTCGCTCCATACGCGCCAGGGGCGCGCCGTTGGCGCGTCCGCCTGGGCTGCCCGGGCTCTCGGGCTCATCGGCGGTCGCGACCCTGTCGCGGCCGCCGCGTTTGGCGTTGTAGAGGGCCCGGTCGGCGGCTTCGAACATCCGACGGAACTGGACCTCCTGACCCTGCAGCGTCGCGGTCCCCACCGACACGGTCACCGTTAGACCATTCGAGCAGCAGCTGCGGGCCGCCGCGCAGAGCTTTTCGCCCAGCGCACGCGCCGCAAGCGCGCTCGCGCCCGGCAGCACGACCAGGAACTCCTCGCCGCCGATCCTGTAGATCAGCTCGAACGAGCGCAGCTGCTTGCGCAGCTCATAGGCCACGTCGCGCAGGACGGCGTCGCCAGCGGCGTGACCGTGGGAGTCGTTGATCGCCTTGAAGTGATCGAGGTCGCAGATCAATACCGACACCCGGGCGTTCATGAGGCGGGCCTGCTCGGCAAGCTCTTCGAACCGGCGCTCCAGTCCTTGCCGGTTCAGTAGCCCAGTCAACGGGTCGAGAATCGCCGACTGGCGGTGATGCTGCTCGGCGCCGAACAGCGCTTGGCAGGCAGCGGACACGCCGACGATAACGTCGACCGCGATCACCAGCCAGGCGGGATGGTCAAGCGTCTTTTGGAAGTTCAGACCGAAGGTCACTATCAGCAGGATCACGATCGGGATGACAGTCGCGACGATCGTCACCCTGAAACGAAAGCGAGTCGCCGCAAACGCCGTCGGAATCACGATCAGGAACAGCAGCGGGCTGGTCGGGCCGCCGGTGAGCGCGGCCGCCACCCCTATCGCCACCTGGGTCATGAGGATGTTGAACGCTGCGTGGTACTCGGGCCGGGGGCTCCGGCGCATCCGCACCTCGAGCGTCTGGAGCGGAAGCACGGCGACGGCGAACACGGCGAGCATCCACCACCCATACCTGGGAATCGCCGCCAGTGCGGAGGCGCCGATGACGCCCGAAGCGACCAGGCGGGCACGCTGCACCCGCGAGGAATTCTCGAGCACTCGAGCGCGCTCTCCCTCGGTTGGGCACAGCCAGGTTTGACCTTCACCACGCATTAGCAAATCGGTCGGCACGGCGCGTCCGTAACAACTCCGCAAAGGACCTCGATTTGCCGACGGCAAACTACGGACGACCCCTTGCTTCACCGGGATGCGCGGATCGAGCCCCGAGTCGGTCTCGTGGCCGCTGGTGCTCCACACCAGATCGCCACCTCGCGGCTAGCATAACCCTCGGTGGCCAACTGGGTGACGATTTCTTCGCTGGCCACCGCAGGGGGGACCCTCGTCCTGGCTGTCGCGACCTTCAGCTCGGTGCGGTCGGCAAACCGCTCCGCTCGCGTGGCCGAGCGTTCCCTGCTGGCCGGCCTCCGGCCCGTCCTGATCCCATCCCGTGACGACGATCGCGCACAAACGGTTCGGTTCGGCGACGCCCACATGCTGGCGGTTCAGGGCCACGCCGGTGCTGTGGACGCAGCCCACGGGAGGCTGTACATCGGCGTGGGACTGCGAAACGGGGGTACCGGGCTGGCGGTGATCCATGGCTGGCGAGTCCTGGTATTCGAGGGCGCGGACTCCGGGCCGCCGTCTGTGGACCAGTTCCGCCGCCAGCAGAGAGATCTCTACATCCCCGCCGGGGAGACCGGGTTCTGGCAGGGAGCAATCCGCGAGCGCTCCGATCCGGGGTATGAGACCGTGCGTCAGTGCCTCGAAGACGGAGCACGCCTCGGAATCGACGTTCTGTACGGCGACTACGAGGGCGGTCAGCGGACGATCGCGCGCTTCGGTCTGTCGACGCGAATCGACAGTGAGGGAGGACCGATGAGCGCGAATGGCAGGGAGCCGACGAGCGCGAGTGACGGTGAGGCGACAAGGACGACCGAGGGCGCACCGGCACGCCCGAGCGGCGGCGAACCCGTAAACCGGGGTGACGAGCCGGTGAGCTCTCCCGATCAGGAGCCCGCGATCCCGGGCCAGGAGCCCGCAAGCCCGAGCCCCACCCTGGCCCACGACGGCCACTACGCGTTCCGAGCCGAAGTCGTGCGCTACTTCAACGTTGACCTCGAGGACCCGCGCTGAATCGTTAGCGCTCGTTTAGGGGGTCGAGCCCGTCTGAGCGGCTTCCTACAATCCGTGGCGCGTGACCCCGTCGTATCTCGCAGTCACTAAATGACAAAGGCCGTAGAGGAGCGCGACCGGGTCGTAGTTCGCTTCGCCGGCGACTCCGGGGATGGGATGCAGCTGGCGGGCAGCAGGTTCACGGACGCGACCGCGATGCTCGGAAACGATCTCGCGACGCTCCCCAACTTTCCCGCCGAGATCCGAGCGCCGGCCGGCACCCTCGCCGGGGTCTCGGCATTCCAGATCCATTTCGCCTCGAGCGACATCCTCACTCCGGGCGATGCCCCGAACGTGCTGGTCGCGATGAACCCGGCGGCGCTCAAGGCGAACCTGCCCGAGCTCGCCCGCGGCGCGACGATCATCGTCAACGAGGACGCCTTCAGCCGGCGCAACCTCGACAAAGCCGGGTACTCCGAGAACCCGCTCGAAGACGGCTCGCTTGATTCCTACCGAGTCCACCGGATCCCTATGAGCGCGATGACAGCCCGAGCA